>JBBQDD010000029.1:0-14757 GCA_038319335.1 Sphingomonadales bacterium | reverse complement strand
CTGCTCGCCGCGATCCGCTTTGCGTTGCAGCCCGATGATGATCTGTCGCTGGCCAGCCTGCTGGTATCGCCGTTGCTGGGCTGGACGCAGGAGGAACTGCTCGCGGCCGCCGCGCCGCGCCTGCCCGGCAGCCTGTGGCGGCAATTGCGCGCGCAGCAACCCGCCGCTCGCCTGCAACCGCTGTTCGATCTGCTCGCCCGTGCCGATATCGCCACGCCGTACCGGCTGCTGGAGGAAATGCTGTCCGGCCCGCTGGATGGCCGCCGCAAGCTGATCAACCGGCTGGGTCAGGAGGCGCGCGACCCGATTGAGGAATTGCTGAGCGCGGCGCTTGAATTCGAAACATTGGGCACGCCGTCGCTGCAGGGATTCCTCGACTGGTTCGATCGCGGCGATGTGGAGATTGTGCGCGATCCTTCTGCCCCGCTGGATGCGGTGCGGGTGATGACGGTGCATGGTGCCAAGGGATTGCAGGCCCCGCTGGTGATCCTGGCCGATGCGACGGTCGATCCGGGCCTCACCCCGCGATCGGTGTTGAAATGGGCGCCTGAAGGGCTGGATGAGGCCATCCCGATCTTCCGGCCGCGCGCCGCAGAGCGGGGCGGGCCGCTCGCCGCGCTGGTGGAGCAGGTGCAGAAGCGGGAGCTGGAAGAGCATTGGCGGCTGTTTTACGTGGCGGCAACGCGCGCGGAGGAACGGCTGGTGATCGCCGGGGCATTGGGGCCACGCGCCAAGGGCGTGCCGCCGGCTGCCAGCTGGTACGCCAACGCCGATCGTGCGCTGGCGGTGCTGGACGTTCCCCCGGCGGAGGGCGCACGGATTTTTGCAGGCACATCGCCCGCCCGCCCGGTTGAACGTTGCAAGGACGATGCGAAACCTGCCGATGCACCCGCAACAATGCCAGCCTGGGCGGTGGCACCAGCGCCCGTGGAGGCCCGCCCGCCGCGTCCGCTCGCGCCGTCATCGCTGGGGCTGGACGGGGTTGCTGATCCGCCACCTGATGCCGGAATGCGCGCTGCCGCCGAACGTGGCCGCCTGATCCACGCGCTGTTTGAACGGCTGCCCGCGGTGGCGGTGGACAAGCGGCGGTCTGCGGCGGATCGCTGGCTGGCATCGGCGGGTGGCGAGGCCAATGCGGCGATCCGTGGCGAGATGATCGACCGGGTATGCGCCGTGATCGACGATCAGCGCTTTGCCGATCTGTTCAGCCCGAATGCGCTAGCCGAAGCGCCGATTGCAGCCGTGGTCGCGGGTGGGTTCGTGGTTTCGGGCACGGTCGATCGGCTGCTGGTGAGCGACAGCCATGTCCGCGTGGTCGATTTCAAGACCGGCCGTCGCGCGCCCGCCACGCTGGCCGATATCCCGTCCTATCACCTGCGCCAGATGGCCGCCTATACCGAAGCGCTGGCGGTGATCTTCCCGGGGCGCACGATTGAGGCCGCCTTGCTCTACACCGCGACACCCGTGCTGTTCGTCCTGCCGCCCGATCTGCTGGGTGCGCACAAGCAGCACTTTGGTGCGGCGCACGAAAGCTTTGGGCTGGTGGGTTGAGACAATCCCGCACCCCGCCTATCTTACACCCATCAGGAGATATAAATCATGGCGACGACCAAGGTAAGCGATGCAAGTTTTGAGGCCGATGTCCTCCAGTCCGATCAGCCCGTGCTGGTCGATTTCTGGGCGGAATGGTGCGGCCCGTGCAAGGTGATCGGCCCCAGCCTTGAGGAATTGTCGGACGAAATGGCGGGGCAGGTGACGATCGCCAAGGCCAATCTGGACGATGCCGAGGAAATGGCCGCCCGCTTCGGCGTGCGCGCGATCCCCAACCTGGTGTTATTCAAGGGCGGCGCAGAAATCGCGCGCTTCAGCGGTGCGGCGCCGAAGAGCAAGCTGAAGGCGTGGCTTGAGGGCGCGCTGGGCTAGGCTGACGGCAGGGGGCTGAGTCCCGGCCACTCTCGCTCCCGTTCGCCCTGAGCGCAGTCGAAGGGCAAGCGCTACGCCTGGGCTTCGACTTCGGCACTGTGTGCCGAAGTTTATCCTGAGCGGCTGGCTTGCCAGCCAGCCGAAGGGCTCAGCCCGAACGGGTGCGGTGTTATGGGTTTGCGCGCGCCTAACCCGCCCGCAAAATCTGCCCGATCCGGGGGAAGTGCACTGCCACGGTGCCCACCCGTGGATCATCGCGCAGCAGCACGATGTCGCGGGCGGTGCAGCGTAACAGCGTGCCGGTGACGGTATCTGCACCGGGGTCTTCGGTGCGGATCGCAACGGGTTGGCCCGCTTCAAACCCGCAACCTTCATCAATCTGCGCGGTTGCGGTGGGCGTGGCGGCGAGTGCTACGTCGAGCGCCTGCTGCGCCGTCATGTCCGTCCGCTCGCCGTGGCCGATCGCGTCGCAGCGCGCGATCCATGCGGCGACATGGGGGAAGGGGGCCAGCCGCGCCGCCTGCAGCCCGAAACCGGCCTGAAACCACACATTCATCCCCACCGCACAGTCAGCATAGCCCGGTGCATCGCCGCCCAGAAACGCGCGGCCATCCGCCAGCGAATCCTCCAGCCGCGCAAGCCAGCCGTTGAATTGCGCGGTCTGGTGTGGTGCTGCCTTTTTCATCCGCTCCCGGTCCATCCCGAACAGCGCCTTGCGATCCTCAAAAAAGGCATCGTCGATCTGATCGGCGACGACGGCCATGGCCGATCCCACCGCATGGCCGAACGTCACCCCGCCCGCCTGCATCGCCACCAGCGCGCCCAGCCGCCCCAGCGGGGCCGGGAACAGCGTGGGCAGCGGCTGGTGCGCCTCAATGGCGTCGATCGCGATGGCGGTGTCGCAGTAGATGTCCGCGCCGATCTGCAACACCGGCGTTTTGCGATAGCCACCGGTTAGCGGCGTCAGTTCGGGCTTGGGGGCGATGTTGGGGATGATCACCGAATGCCAGCGCGCCCCCTTGATGCCCAGCGCGCGGCGTAGCAGCTCGGCATAGGGGGAGCGCGGGTAGTGGTGCAGGATGATGTCGG
Organism: Sphingomonadales bacterium; assembly: GCA_038319335.1. Lineage (GTDB taxonomy): Bacteria > Pseudomonadota > Alphaproteobacteria > Sphingomonadales > Sphingomonadaceae > Sphingomonas. Next base: position 11,745 of record JBBQDD010000029.1, on the reverse strand, counting down.
TCATGTCAGCTCCGGTAGTCGGCGTTGATGGAGATATAGCCGTGCGTCAGATCGCAGGTCCACACAGTGGCGCGGCCATCACCCAGCCCCAGGTCGACGCCGATATCGATGTTCTCGCCTTTTAGGTGCGCGGCAACGGGTGCCTCGTCATAGCCCTCCACCGCCAGCCCGTCGCGGGCGACCTGGGTGGTGCCGAACCGGATCGACAGCAGGTCGCGGTCGGCAGGTTCGCCGGCCTTGCCCACTGCCATGACGACACGGCCCCAATTGGCGTCCTCCCCCGCAATCGCGGTTTTGACGAGCGGGGAATTGGCGATCGACAGCGCGATGCGGTGTGCGCTTCTGTCGCTTTCGGCACCGGTGACGTCGATGGTGATGAACTTCGTCGCGCCTTCGCCGTCGCGCACGACCAGATGGGCAAGCTGCAGGCACAGATCGCGCAACGCGCCGCGAAAAGCGTCCGCGCCCGGCGACTCCGCATCCTCCAGCGGCGCGTTGCCTGCCTTGCCCGTGGCGAAGGCCAGCACGGTGTCGCTGGTGGATGTGTCGCTATCAACGGTAATGCAGGAAAAGCTTGTCCGGTTGGCATCGGCCAGTGCTGATTGCAGCAGGGTGGGGGCAACGGCTGCATCTGTAAAGATGAACCCCAGCATGGTCGCCATATCAGGCGCGATCATCCCCGATCCCTTGATGATGCCCACCAGCGTCACCGTGCGGCCATCGACAATCGCGGTCGTCACGGCACCCTTGGCAAAGGTATCGGTCGTGCCGATGGTGTTGGCGGCATCCTCCCAGGTGCACGGTGCGGCGGCCAGCGCGGCGTCCAGCCCCGCCTCCGCCTTGTCGATGGGCAGCGGCACACCGATCACCCCGGTGGAGGCAACGAATATGTCCGACGGCTGGCACCCCAGCGCCCCCGCGACACGCGCGCTGATCGCCTCCACGGCGGCGCGGCCCCAGCTGCCGGTAAAGGCATTGGCATTGCCCGCATTCACCACAAGCGCGCGCGCCGAGCCCAGCGTCAGCGCCGCGCGGCACCATTCCACTTCGGGGGAAGGGCATTTGCTCGTCGTGGTAACGCCGGCCACGCTGGTGCCAGGATCAAGCGTGATCAGCGTCAGGTCGCACCGGTCCCACGCCTTGTATCCGGCGCGGGCGACGCGGGGCGTTACCCCGGCGATCAGGGGCAAATCGGGAAAGTGATAGGGGGCAAGGGGCGAACGGGATGACATGGGGTAACTCTGTCCCTAGGATGGGTCGCTGATCCAGGGGGTGTTAAAGTGCGTGTAATCGAAGGCAAGGTTTCTATGATGCGGCAAGTGGTGCTGGGGGCGTTGCTGGTTGCCCTGGCCACTGCGTTGCCAGCGGCGTTCCCCTCGGCGTTCGCGGCGCATGCCCGGCGACCAGCGGGGAAGGCCGTTGCGAAAGCGGCGCCAAAGCCCGCTGCCCCGAAAATAACCGTCACCGCGCCCGCGGCCGCAGGGCTCAGCAACGATATTGCCAGCGGCGTAACGCCGATTGGCAGCCCCGGGGACTGGTTTCCCATCGAATCCTACCCGCCAGAAGCGCGCGCCGCATCGCAGGAGGGGCGGACTCAATTTTCGCTCGATATCGATGCCGCCGGGCGGATCACCGGGTGCAACATCCTGGAATCAAGTGGTTCCGACCTGCTCGATTCCACCACCTGCAGCCAGCTGATTCTCAACGGCCGGTTCAAGCCCGCCATGGACCGCAGCGGCAAGCCAATGCGCGGCACCTGGAAATCGGCGATGCGCTGGCGCCTGTCGGATGCTGAACCCCGCAGTGAATGAGACGGACGAACAGGCGCCCAAAACGCCGCTGACCGGCCAAAACCCGGTCGTTACCACGGCTGTTTTAGTGTTGATCGGCGTCCTTTCGCTGTGTTTGCTGGCGCTGATCGCGTCGCAGGCGGTCGGGATCGGGCGTCTTGCAGAACAAGCGCTTCGTTCGCTCGCGACGAGACCGAGCCAGGTAAGTCCATTGCCGCCCGTTACCGAGTCGAGCGATGAACCCGCCGATTCCTCGCTACCCGTCGCTGGCGAGCCTGAAATCATGCCGACCCCCTCGGTTCAACTCCAGATCATTGGCGATGCGGCTGCATTATTCACAAGCGATGATTATCCCGCTGAGGCGTTGCGCCAGGATGCGCAGGGCACCCTTCGATTTGAGGTACGCGTCGATCCTACGGGGCGACCCCGGCGTTGCCAGATTATTGAATCGAGCGGCGTAGCGTCGCTTGATTCAGTGTCGTGCCGCATCGCAATGGCGCGGCTCCGCTTCAACCCCGCCCGCGACAGCACCAATCAACCGATCTGGTCCATCTATAGCCGCCGCGTGCGTTGGGTTCTCCCGAAATAACACCCTGGGTAGAATCCGAGCTAATGGGGGCCAAGGCTGGCCAAACCGTCAGCCGGATTTGAATTGGACGTGGGACGACACAATCCCTATGTGCCATCTCGTTATGGTGCCTCGTAACGCCTGTTGTTGATCTGGAACCCGCGCTTGGAACTGCTGCTCATCCTTTCTGCGTTGCTGAGTGCCCTGACGGGCGCTGTTGCGAGCGGGCGGGCGCCGGAGGTGCGGTTGCATCAGGCCGCCACAGCGGCCCGGCTGGCATCAACCGACGATCGCACCGTCGCCCACCGCCCCGCGCATCATGTGGTGCAGCCGCTGCCCGAACGTCGTGCAACCGCCGCTGCGCCGGTGGTGGCGATTGTCGATGTGCCGGTGCAAACACCCCCCTACACGACGCGCCGTCGCGAATAGCGCGCGCGCTGTTTCGCGCCGCGTTGCGCGATCGGCCCTTTTTTCTAGCCCTTCTTGCGTGGCGACCGATCGGTTGGCCACGCCATACCCAAAATACAGGATTGCATCATGCTCGGTGGCCTAGCCAAAACCATTTTCGGATCGTCGAACGATCGCTACGTCAAATCGCTTGGTTCGATTGTCGCCAAGATCAACGCGTTCGAACCGCAGATATCGGCGCTCAGCGACGATGCGCTATCCGCCCAGACTGTCGTTTTCCGCGAGCGGCTGGCCAAGGGCGCGACGCTGGACGATTTGTTGCCCGAAGCCTTTGCGACCGTGCGGGAAGCGGCCAAGCGGACGCTGGGCCAGCGCCATTACGACGTGCAGATGATCGGCGGCATCGTGCTCCACCGCGGTGAAATCGCCGAAATGCGCACGGGTGAGGGCAAGACACTGGTCGCGACGCTTGCCTGCTATCTCAACGCGCTGCCGGGCACCGGCGTGCATGTGGTGACGGTGAACGACTATCTTGCCGCGCGCGACGCCGAATGGATGAGCAACGTCTATCGCTTCCTGGGCATGACGACGGGGGTGATCGTTCCCAACATCACCGATCAGCAGCGCCGCGACGCCTATAATGCCGACATCACCTATGCGACCAACAACGAGCTAGGGTTCGATTATCTGCGCGACAACATGAAATATGATCGCGAATCGATGGTGCAGCGCAAGTTCAACTTCGCGATCGTCGATGAAGTCGATTCGATCCTGATCGACGAAGCCCGCACCCCGTTGATCATTTCCGGCCCCACCGACGACAAGACCGATCTGTATCTGCGCGTCGACGCGATCGTGAAGCAGCTCGATGCCTCGACCTATGAGCTCGACGAAAAGCAGAAAACGATCATCCTGACCGAGTCCGGTACCGAGACGACGGAGCGGATGCTGGAGGAAGCCGGGTTGCTGGAAGGGAGCAACCTGTATGATTTTGAGAACACCCAGGTCGTCCACCACGTCAACCAGTCGCTGCGCGCGAACAAGATGTTCAAGCGCGATACGGATTACATCGTCAAGGATGACAAGGTGATCATCATCGACGAATTCACCGGCCGGATGATGGACGGGCGGCGCTGGTCCGACGGGTTGCACCAGGCCGTTGAGGCAAAGGAGGGCGTGCCGATCGAGCCGGAAAACCAGACGATGGCGTCGATCACGTTCCAGAATTATTTCCGCATGTACCCAACGCTGAGCGGCATGACCGGCACGGCATCGACCGAGGCGGCTGAATTTTTCGACATCTACAAGATGAACGTCGTGACCATTCCCACAAACGTGCCCGTCAAGCGCGTCGATGAGGAGGATGAGTTCTACAAGAACACGCAGGATAAATTTCAGGCGATCGCCAAGAAGATCAAGCACCATGCCGAGCTTGGCCAGCCCGTTCTGGTCGGCACCGTCTCCATCGAAAAGTCCGAGTTGCTGAGCGACTTTCTGGTGAAGGAAGGCGTGGTCCATGAAGTGCTCAATGCCCGCCAGCATGAGCGCGAGGCGCATATCGTGGCGCAGGCAGGCCGCAAGAGCGTGGTGACCATCGCCACCAACATGGCAGGGCGCGGTACCGATATTCAGCTGGGCGGCAATGTTGAATTCCGCATCAATGATGAACTCGCGGGACTGGCCGAGGGGCCGGAACGCGACGCCGCGATTGACCGGATCAAGGCCGAAGTCGCTGCCGAAAAGGCCGAGGTGCTGGCTGCGGGCGGCCTGTTCGTGCTGGGTACGGAGCGGCACGAAAGCCGCCGCATCGACAACCAGCTGCGTGGCCGTTCGGGTCGCCAGGGCGATCCGGGGCTGAGCCGCTTCTACCTGTCGCTGGACGATGATCTGCTGCGTATTTTCGGGCCGGACACCATGTTTGCCAAGATGATGCGGTCGAACATTGCTGACGGCGAGGCGATTGGCTCCAAATGGCTCAGCAAGGCGATTGAGACCGCGCAGCGCAAGGTTGAAGCGCGCAACTATGATACCCGTAAACAGGTCGTCGAATATGATGACGTGATGAACGATCAGCGCAAGGTAATCTATGAACAGCGCAGCGACATCATGGACGCCGATACCGTTGGCGATGTGGTGTCTGACATGCGGGCGGAAACCGTGAACACGCTGGTCGGCACCGCGTGCCCGCCCAACAGCTATCCCGAACAATGGGATATTGAAGGGCTGCGGGCAGCAGTGCAGGATAATCTGGGCATTGATCCGCCGTTCGACGCCTGGCTGGCCGAGGAAGCGATCGACCCCGAACTGGTTGAGGAACGCCTGCGCGAGGCTGCCGATGCCCATGTTGCCGCCAAGGCAGCGTCGCTCGATCCGGAAACCTGGACGCAGGTGGAAAAATCCATCCTGCTCCAGAACCTGGATCATCACTGGAAGGAACATCTGTCGACGCTCGATGCGCTGCGCCAGGTGGTGCATCTGCGCGCCTATGCCCAGAAAACGCCGATCAACGAGTATAAGCAGGAGGCATTCGCGCTGTTTGAGCGCATGCTGGGTACGATCCGCGAAGATGTGACCAAAACGATTTCGCACGCACAGTTCCAGATGGAACAGCCCCAGGGCCTGCCTGATCTGCCCGATTTCATCACATCGCATTTCGATCCGTTCACCGGGCTGGACGACAGCCAGGATTATGGCAGCGGCAATGATCTGGGTCTGGTGACAACGCGGATTGCCCCGCTGGCGCTGCCGCGCATTTCGGGCGGCGAATTCGGCGATGATCCGGCGCAGTGGGAGGGCAGGGTAAGTCGCAATGCGCCGTGCCCCTGCGGATCGGGCAAGAAGTACAAGCAGTGCCACGGGGCGCTGTAGTTGGCCGCGTGACCCGGGGCGAGAAGGCAGCGCTGATCACACGCTTGCCCCGGCGAGCATCGCTGCTATAGACCGTCGCCGACTGGCGTTGTCCCAACGACATCGGGGCGGGCGTGGCGGAACTGGTAGACGCAGCAGGTTTAGGTCCTGCCATCGAGAGATGTGGGGGTTCGAGTCCCTTCGCCCGCACCAGTCCTGCCGCCTCGCGTCGGGACTGCCATTACAAGAATTAGCTGACGAAAAGAGCCAAAATGCAGACTGTTGAGACGTTGAACGAAGGCCTGAAGCGCGCTTATTCGATCAAGATCACCGCCAAGGATATCGAATCGCGCGTTGAGGCGGAGATCAAGAAGGTCGCCCCGCAAATCCGCATGCCCGGTTTCCGCCCCGGCAAGGTGCCCGCCAATCTTGTCCGCAAGATGCATGGCCCGGCACTGACGCAGGACGCGCTGAACACCTCGATTCAGGATGGCATCCAGCAGCTGATCAGCGAAAAGCAGCTCCGCCCCGCGATGCAGCCCTCTGTCGCGCTGGATGACGGCTATGAAATCGGCAAGGACGCGGACATCACCGTCACGCTGGAAGTGCTGCCCGATGTGCCGACGCCGTCGATTGACGGGCTGGCGCTGGAGCGGCTGGTGATCCCGGTCGATGACGCTGCTGTCGATGCGCAGCTGCAGCGCTTTGCCGACCAGCAGAAGCGCTTTGAGGACGCCCCCAAGACGCACAAGGCAAAGACCGGCGATCTCGTCGTGATGGACTTTGTGGGCAAGGTGGACGGCGTGGCGTTTGACGGCGGCACGGGTGAGGACATGTCGGTTGAAATCGGCACGGGGCGGTTGATCCCGGGCTTTGAAGATCAGCTGATCGGCGTGAAAAAAGGGGCCGAGCTGACGATCAACGTCACTTTCCCCGATGATTATGCAGCGGAAAACCTGAAGGGCGCGGCCGCGACTTTTGATCTGGTGATCAAGGACGTGCGCGTTGCCAAGGAAGCCGCAATTGACGAGGAACTCGCGACGTCGCTGGGGCTGGAAAGCCTGGAGCAGCTGCGCGGCCTGCTGAAAGGGCAGATCGAGCAGGAGCATAACGGCCTGACCCGCACGCATATGAAGCGTAAGCTGCTCGATCAGCTGGCGGTTGGCCATGATTTTGAAGTGCCGCCATCGATGGTGGACGCGGAGTTCCAGCAGATCTGGGCTCAGTTGCAGCAGGAAGCGGCGCAGGAAGCCGATCCCGCAGCCGCGCTCGCCGAAATGGAGGCAGAGCGCGCCGATTACCTCGCCATTGCCGAGCGTCGGGTTCGCCTGGGGCTGTTGCTGTCCGAAATCGGGCAGAAGAACGGCGTTGAGGTAACCCAGCAGGAAATGAACCGGCTGATCGCACAGGCTGCCCAGCAGTACAGCCCGGAAGAGCGCACGCGCTTCATCGAGTATGTCCGCCAGGAGCCAATGGCTGCAGCCCAGCTGCGCGCGCCGCTGTATGAAGACAAGGTTGTCGACTGGCTGTTCGAACAGGCCGCGATCACCGAGCGCGAAGTCACGCGCGAGGAAATCGAAACGGCGATCGAGAGCGACGACAGCCATGTCCATGGCCCCGGTTGCGGCCATGATCATGACCATGATCACAAGCCTGCCGCCAAGGCCAAAAAGGCTGCGCCGAAAAAGGCCGTAGCGGAAGAGGCCGCTGAGCCAGCGGCGGAAGCTGCTGCAAAGCCCGCTGCAAAAAAGGCAAAAAAGCCTGTCGAAGCGCCGGCTGAAGAGCCGACCGCAGAAGCCAAGCCCGCCAAAAAGCCTGCCGCCAAGAAGGCATCTGCCAAAAAGGCGGAAGGCTGATCACCACTTGTTCGTCTTTCCCGCCTATGCCCGATCAATCATGATCGGGATGGGCGGGAATGAACGAATTGGTTGCGGGATCGGTGCTGCGTGAAGCGGGCAGGGCGTTGGAGGCGGCAATGATGGACGCACCGGTCATCGCGGTCCTGCTGCCCTGTTACAATGAAGAAGCGGCCATCGCGCAGACGGTGGCGGGTTTCCGGGCCGCGCTGCCCGATGCGACCATCTATGTCTATGATAACAACAGCAGCGACGGCACCGTTCAGGTGGCACGCGCGGCTGGAGCCGTGGTACGCAGTGAGCGGATGCAGGGTAAGGGCAATGTCGTGCGCCGGATGTTCGCCGATATCGACGCCGATATCTATGTAATGGCCGATGGCGACGCGACCTATGACGCGCCGTCTGCCCCGGCATTGGTCGCCCGGATGGTTGATGAGCAGCTCGACATGGTGGTCGGGTCGCGCGTGACGCAGGCAGAGGCGGCGTATCGCGCCGGGCATCAGCTGGGCAATGCCGTGCTGACGGGGATGCTGACGCAGCTGTTTGGGCGGAGTTTCACTGATATCCTATCGGGATACCGGGTGTTCTCACGACGATTCGTGAAGAGTTTCCCGGTACTGACCGGCGGTTTTGAGATCGAAACCGAAATCAGCGTCCATGCGCTTGAGCTGAAAATGCCGGTCGCGGAAATCGCGACGCCGTATTTTGCGCGGCCGGAAGGGTCGACGTCGAAGCTCAGCACGTATCGTGATGGCTTTCGCATCCTGCGCACCATCGTGACGCTCTACCGCATCGAACGCCCGATGCTGTTCTTCGGTGCGATCGGCGGGGTGCTGGCGCTGGCGGCGGTGATGCTCGGCGTCCCGCTGGTCGCGACCTACATGCAAACCGGCCTCGTCCCACGCCTGCCCACTGCGGTACTGGTGACTGGCCTGATGATCCTGGCGGCGTTGTGTGCCTTTACCGGGCTTATCCTGGATACAGTGGTGCGCGGGCGTCGCGAAGTGCGGCGGCTGGCGTACCTGTCGTTCGCCGCACCCGGACTGCCATGGGGCAAGAGGGCTTGAACTCCCTTTGCGCAAGGCCGATGTATGGCGCTCTAGGGAATAAGGACCAGCGAGACCCCCATGCATAATCCATTTGAAACCGGCAGCTTCACCAACCCAGAGACGGGCGGCCTGGTCCCCATCGTCATCGAGCAATCGAACCGGGGCGAGCGCAGCTTTGACATTTATTCGCGGCTGCTGCGCGAACGCATTATCTTTGTGACCGGCCAGGTGGAGGACCACATGGCGTCTGTCATCACCGCCCAGCTGCTGTTCCTTGAATCGGAAAATCCGAAAAAGGATATTTATATGTATATCAACTCGCCGGGCGGTGTCGTCACGGCGGGCATGGCGATCCATGATACGATGCAATACATCCGCCCGCGCGTCGGCACCTTCTGCATCGGTCAGGCCGCATCGATGGGCAGCTTCCTGCTTTCGGCTGGCGAGCCCGGCATGCGCGTGGCGCTCACCAATTCGCGGATCATGATCCACCAGCCATCGGGCGGGGCACAGGGCATGGCGACCGATATCGAGATCCAGGCCAAGGAAATCCTGCGGATCCGCCACAATCTTAATCAGCTCTATGCCAAATATACCGGCCAGCCGCTCGACGCGATCGAACATGCGATGGACCGTGACAAGTTCCTGAGCGCCGATGAAGCCAAGGCATTCGGCCTGATCGACGAAGTGATGGAAAAGCGGCCCATGCCGACCGAAGATGCGTCGACGGTTGCCGCCTGAGGCACCAAATCGTAACGTGATTTTGGTGATTGTACGATTGAAGCGGGGCGGTCTAGTATGATCGCCCCTCGAGCGCGCGTTTGGCGCGAAGGATGAATTGAATGACGAAGCTCAGCGGCGGCGATTCGAAGAGCACGCTCTATTGCTCGTTCTGCGGAAAATCGCAGCACGAAGTGAGAAAGCTGATCGCTGGCCCCACCGTGTTCATCTGCGATGAATGCGTGGAATTGTGCAACGACATCATCCGTGAGGAAACCAAGTCCGCACTTGTCAGCAAGAAGGACGGGGGCGTGCCGACGCCGCAGGAAATCTGCGACGTGCTGGACGATTATGTCATCGGGCAAAAGCGCGCGAAGCGGGTGCTGTCCGTTGCGGTGCACAATCATTACAAGCGCTTGAACCACGGCCAGAAGGGCGCCGATGTTGAGCTTGCCAAGTCGAACATCCTGCTCGTCGGCCCCACCGGCTGCGGCAAGACGCTGCTGGCGCAAACGCTGGCGCGCATCCTCGACGTGCCGTTCACCATGGCCGACGCGACGACGCTGACGGAAGCGGGCTATGTCGGCGAGGATGTCGAGAATATCATCCTGAAGCTGCTCCAGGCATCCGATTACAATGTCGAGCGGGCGCAGCGCGGCATTGTGTATATCGACGAAATCGACAAGATCAGCCGCAAGGCCGAAAACCCCTCCATCACCCGCGACGTGAGCGGTGAGGGCGTGCAGCAGGCGCTACTGAAGCTGATGGAGGGCACCACCGCCAGCGTGCCGCCACAGGGCGGGCGCAAGCACCCACAGCAGGAGTTTCTGCAGGTCGACACCACGAACATCCTGTTCATCTGCGGCGGGGCGTTTTCGGGCCTGGAAAAGATCATTGGCGATCGGTTGCAGGGTAAGTCGATCGGCTTCGGCGCTTATGTCGCGGCGTCCGAAGAACGGCGGACCGGCGAGGTGCTGAAGTCAGTCGAGCCTGAGGATCTGCTGAAGTTCGGCCTGATCCCGGAATTCGTCGGCCGCCTGCCCGTTATCGCGACGCTGGAGGATCTGGATGTGCCCGCGCTCGTCACGATCCTGACCGAGCCGAAGAACGCGCTGGTGAAGCAGTATCAAAAGCTGTTCGACATGGAAAACGTCCAGCTCGACTTTACCGACGATGCGCTGGTGACGGTCGCCCGCAAGGCGATTGATCGCAAGACGGGCGCCCGCGGCCTCCGTTCGATCCTGGAGGGCATTCTGCTCGACACGATGTTCGACCTGCCCGGCATGGACGGGGTGGACGAGGTGATGATCGACAAGGACGTGATCGAGGGCCGCAAGGAGCCGATCCGCGTTTATACCAAGAAAGAGAAAACCGGCGACGCAGCGTAATCGCGCCGTCGCCTGAACGGGTGACGGGCCGATGACGATTGAGGACGCAGCGGGCGAATTGGCGAACGGCGCGCACATCACGTGCCGCGCGGTTTGCCCGGCCGATCTCGACGGCGTTGCCCGCGTGTGGCTGGACGGCTGGCTTTCAAACGGCATCGCCCTGGCGGAAGACCCGACCTATCCCGTGCTGCGCGCCCGCCTTAAGCGGGAGGCAGTGCCGGGTGGTTGGCATGTCATCGTTGCCGACGCTGCTGGAGAAATCGCCGGCTTCGTTGCGATCAGCCTGCAAAGCGCCACGCTCGAACAGATATTCGTCGCACCCGGGTTCCACCGCCGGGGCATCGGCACGGCGTTGCTCGCGGCGGCGCGACAGGAGATGCCGGATGGCTTCACGCTCTGGACGCACGGCGACAATGCCGGTGCCGCGCGCTTTTATGAACAGCAGGGCATGACGCTGGTCGGGCCGGGCGTGCACCCGAAACAGGGCCATCCGATTCTCATCTATGCCTTTGGCCCGCTCAGCGAATGACGGTACACTTGGCCCGCAAAAATCAGCGCCGCACGATCGCGGCGATGCTGGCGCGTGCGTTTTTCGATGATCCGGCGATTTGCTGGATTTTCCCCGATCCGTTGGAGCGATCGAAGCGGCTGCCCAAGCTGTTCATGCTGTTGTTCGATTCGGATGCGGACAAGGGCATGCGCCTGGTGACCGATCGCGGCGAGGCAGCAACGTTCTGGCGCGCGCCGGGGCAGGTGCACACCGGTTTGTTTGAAACGCTGCGCTATCTGGTGCCGATGCTTGGCTGTTTCGGTACCGCGATCAGGCGGGGCATGGCGGTTGGGGATGCGATTGATGCGCATATGCCGCCGGGCGATTTCTGGTATCTCCACATCGCCGGATGCGATCCGATCCATCAGGGCAAGGGCATTGGCGGAGCGGCAGTGCGCGCCGGGCTGGAACGCGCGGTCGACGGGCGCTTCCCCGCCTATCTGGAAACACCGCTGGAGAAAAATATCAGCTTTTACCAGGCGATGGGCTTTACGGTGACCGACGAATGGACCGTGCCGCGTGGTGGCCCGCGCTTCTGGTCTATGTGGCGGCCGGTATAGCGCGCGATC
>JBBQDD010000028.1:0-14922 GCA_038319335.1 Sphingomonadales bacterium | reverse complement strand
ATGCTCCGGCGGCGGAACACGGCTTTTTCGGCGTGCCCAAGGTGATCGAATGATGAGCGATGTGACCGATCTGGGTGTCGCCGCGATCCGCGACGGGGTCGCCGCAGGCGAATTCTCCGCGGTCGAGGTGGCCGAGGGGTTCAACGCCATCGTCGCCGCCGCGCAGCACGCGCTCAACGCGTTCATCGTCGCCACGCCCGAAAAGGCGCTCGACGCGGCGCGCGCCATCGATGCGAAGCGTTCGAAGGGCGAGGCGCTCGGCATCATGGGCGGCGTACCGATCGGGATGAAGGACCTGTTCGCCACCAATGGCGTCCAGACCACCGCCGCGAGCCACATCCTCGAAGGCTTTGTCCCCGCATACGAAAGCACCGTCAGCCAGAAGCTGTGGGACGCCGGCGCGGGGATGCTGGGCAAGCTCAATATGGACCAGTTCGCGATGGGCTCGTCGAACGAGACCAGCTATTTCGGCAACGTCATCTCGCCGTGGCGGCGATCGGACGGGGGTAACGCCCCGCTTGCACCCGGCGGATCGTCGGGTGGTTCATCGGCGGCGATTGCCGCGCGGTTATGCCCGGCGGCCACGGGTACCGATACCGGCGGTTCGATCCGCCAGCCCGCGGCATTCGTCGGCATTGCCGGGATCAAGCCGACTTATGGGCGGTGCAGCCGCTGGGGCATCGTCGCGTTCGCCTCGAGCCTCGATCAGGCGGGGCCGATGGCGCGCGACGTGCGCGACTGCGCGATCATGCTGGAGGCGATGGCGGGGTTCGACCCCAAGGATGCGACCTCGCTCAACCTGCCGGTGCCGCAGTGGGAAGCGGGGCTAAACAGCAGCATGGCGGGCAAAAAGATCGGTATTCCGAAGGAATACCGAGTCGACAACATGCCACCCGAAATCGATGCGCTGTGGCAGCAGGGGATCGATTGGCTGAAGGATGCCGGCGCCGAGATCGTCGAGGTTTCGCTGCCACACACAAAATATGCGCTGCCCGCTTATTACATCATCGCTCCTGCCGAGGCCTCGTCCAACCTTGCACGATACGATGGCGTTCGGTTCGGGATGCGCGACTTGCCGGATGGCGCCAACCTGCAGGATATGTACGCGGCGACGCGTGCTGCGGGATTTGGCGATGAAGTGAAACGTCGGATCATGATCGGCACTTATGTATTATCTGCAGGATTTTACGACGCATACTTCACACAAGCTTCGAAGGTTCGCACCCTGATCGCCCGCGATTTTGACCGCGCATTTGAAGATTGCGATTATCTGCTGACACCCACGGCACCGAGCGCTGCCTTTGCTTTGGGCGAGAAGAGCGCCGATCCGATCGCGATGTATCTGAACGATGTTTTCACCGTGCCATCATCGCTGGCCGGCTTGCCCGCGATGAGCGTGCCGGGTGGCCTCGACAAGGCGGGGCTGCCGCTGGGGCTGCAAATCATCGGGCGGGCGCTGGATGAGCAGGGCGTGCTGAATGCGTGCCTTGCGCTGGAGGAACGGGCCGGGTTTACGGCGCGGCCGGGGGCCTGGTGGTAGTCGGCATGGCATCTCGCCAACCTTGACGGTATTACCTGCGCGGGGTAATACCGGGACATGAGCATCCAGCATCGCCTCACGTCGAAATCGCAGGTGACCATCCCCCGCGATGTCCGCGAGAAGATCGGCGTGGGTCCGGGTGATCTGGTGCGGTTTGAGCAGGGCGCGGACGGGCGGATCACGATCAGCAAGGGTGATGAGCCCAGCGCAGAAACGCGCGATCAGCGGGTCGCCCGTATTCGCGCAGGTCTGGAAAGCGTTCGCGGCACCGTGAACACTGGCTTTGCGACCACCGATGACTATATGGATTTCATCCGCCCGCACCGGCGTGAACACTGGTGATTTTCGTCGACACCAACGTGATTATTGACGTGCTTCAGAACGACCCCGTCTGGGCAGACTGGTCAATCACCCAGCTTGCCGACGCCCGTGCGGTGGACGACATCATCATCAATGCGATGGTGATCGCCGAACTCAGCCGGGACCATGCGGATCTTGACAGCCTGAACCGAGCGATCGAGCCGATCGGCGCGATTGTTGATCCCATCGACGAGGATATCGCCTTTCTGGCCGGCCACCGCTTCATTGCTGCGCGCCGGGAAAGGGGCCCGGCAACATCTTCCCGCCCGCTTCCTGATTTTTTCATTGCAGCGCACGCCTTGCGACGCAATGCACCGGTCATTACCCGCGATCCGCGACTATATCGACGTCACTTCCCCGAACTGACCCTCATCACACCCGAGAATGATCATGGCTGACGCATCACCGCACTATACCATCCACGGCGCAACCGGCGATTGGGAGGTCGTTGTCGGCCTTGAGGTGCATGCGCAGGTGACGTCCAACGCGAAGCTGTTTTCAGGCGCGGCGACGGCTTTCGGGGCGGAGCCGAACACGCAGGTGTCGCTGGTCGATGCGGCGATGCCGGGGATGCTGCCCGTGCTGAACGGCGAATGCGTTCGCCAGGCGGTGCGCACGGGCATGGCGATTGACGCGAAAATCAACACATGGTCGCGGTTCGACCGGAAAAATTACTTCTATGCCGATCTGCCGCAGGGCTACCAGATCAGCCAGCTCTATCACCCGATTGTGGGCGAGGGCGAAATCATGATCAGCCTGGATGACAAGAACCCCGATGCCGCGACCAAGCGCATCGGCGTGGAGCGCATCCATATCGAGCAGGATGCCGGCAAGCTGATGCATGATCAGCATCCGACCCGCAGCTATGTCGATCTCAACCGGTCGGGCGTGGCGTTGATGGAGATCGTGTCGAAGCCTGACATGACATCACCGCAGGAGGCAGGGGCTTATCTGGCCAAGCTGCGATCGATCCTGCGTTATGTTGGCAGCTGCGACGGCAATATGGACCAGGGATCGATGCGCGCCGATGTGAACGTCAGCGTGCGCAAGCCGGGCGATCAGCTTGGTACACGCACCGAGACGAAGAACGTCAACTCGGTGCGCTTCGTGATGGCTGTGGTGGAGCAGGAGGCCAAGCGGCAGGTCGCGGTGCTGGAAGATGGCGGCCGGATCGTGCAGGAAACGCGGCTCTATGACCCGGATCGCAACGAAACGCGCTCGATGCGGTCAAAGGAAGACGCGCATGATTATCGCTACTTCCCTGATCCCGATCTGCTGCCATTGGTGCTCGACGAAGCGTTTCTGGCCGAATGCCGTGCCAGCTTGCCCGAACTGCCCGATGCCAAGCGCAAACGGTATGAGGCGCTGGGCGTGACGCCCTATGCCGCCGCGGTGCTGACGGCGGAGGTGGAGGCGGCGCGCTGGTTCGATGCGCTGCTCGACGCCGGATCGCCAGCGGTGGCGGGGGCGAACTGGATGACATCTGAACTGTTCGGCGCTCTCAACCGGTTGGGCAAGGATATCGCGCAGTCGCCGGTGAGCCCTGAACAGGCGGCGGAATTGCTGCGGCTGGTGGCCGATGGCACGCTATCGGGCAGCCTGGCCAAGCAGGTGTTTGAGATCATGCTGGAAACCGGGCAGTGCGCGGGCGCGATCGTTGAGGAGCGCGGACTGAAACAGACCAGCGATACCGGCGCGATCGAAGCCGTGATCACGGGTATCCTGGCCGCCAATGCCGATAAGGTCGATCAGTTTAAGGCGGGCAAGGAGGCGTTGTTCGGCTTTTTCGTCGGCCAGACGATGAAGGCGATGGGCGGCAAGGCCAACCCCGGCGTGGTGAATGAATTGCTGCGGAAAGCGTTGGGGTAAAGGCCGCCAGTCGGCAGAATCGTCAGCGCTCAGTGGGAGAGGATTGATGGCAGACGCCTTTCTACACGGCACTGTCCATGTCGCAGCGGTTGATCTGCGGGATGCCCTGATGGCCGACGCGGACCTGTTGACGCTCTGGGAAAAACTGACGCCGCTCGGCCGCAATGAATTCATCTGCTGGGTAGAGGATGCGAAGCAACCGGCAACTCGCCAACGAAGAATCATGCGGACGGGTGAAGAGCTGCGCGAGGGCAAGAAGCGCCCATGCTGCTGGGCCGGGTGCATCCACCGGACGGACAAGGCCCCAAGCCGCTGGCAGCAGGCGGTGCTGATCGAGAAAAAAGCCAGGCCTTCGAATTAGGCCCCGGCGTTGCAGCTGCCCTTCAATCCGGCGATCCACTGGTTGATCAGCGCGACGCCCTCCGCATGCGTCAGGCTTCGGCCGGTTTCGGGCATCATCTCGCCGGGGTCGTTGGTCGCGAGGCGATAGGCGAGAATTGACTGTTCCGGGTGGCCGGGCACGAGCCCGAATTCATGTGCGCCGGTGCCGCGTCCAGCGGCGATGGGGGGCTTGCAGGCGCCAAGCTTGCGCAAGTCGCTGGTCGCTGCATCGAGCCACAGGCCGGATACGCGGGCGGGGCCCGTTGCGCTGTGGCAATGCGCGCAGTTGATGTCGAGATAGGCACGGGCACGTGACGCAACGTCGGCGGACGCATCGTCGAACCGGGCGTTGCGCGCCGCAGCTCCAGGATCCGGAGCGCCGCTGAGATAGCCCATTGCCGCAAGCCGCTTCAGCTGGTTGATCTCACCGCCTTCGCCCGGAAAATCGCGGTTCAGGTGGCGGGCCTTGAAGCCGATCGGCATCAGCTTTTTCGTGCGGTCAGTCGCGTGGCACCCGGCGCACTGATTCACATTGGGCACGGCATAGGTAAAGCGCGTCGCCTTGCCACCCTCCACGAAACTCAGCGGAATTTCCGCACCGGTGCGTTGCAGCGTCGCCTCGGTCTGGTCAGCATTCCACACATAGGGCAGCGCCTCCCACCCGCCTGCGCGGCGCACCATCAGCCGGGTCTCGATCAGGCGGCTGTGCGAAAGGTCAATCCCGGTAACCCCGGACTGATAGGTCGCAGGCGTCACCTTCATCACCTGGCTGCTTTGCCCGGGCGGCGTGCCTGCAGGCGTGGTGTAGTAAAATGTCTTGGCAATCACCGTGCCGACGGGAAAATCAAACGTCTTTTCAGCATCATATTTGGCGCTCATCCCCTTGGGGACAAACACCGCGCGCCACTTTTGCGCATAATCGCTGAACAGCGGCGTCGCGAGTTCATAGGTGACGAGCCCGGCGCGCGGGGTGATCCGCCCGTCCTTGATGTCGAACAGGCCCCAGTCATCAAGCGATGCCGGGTTCTCCTCTGCATGAAAGGTCACGCCGGTTGGCCGCGTGGCGCAGCCAGCGATGCACAGCGCCAACAGGGCAGTAAGCAACAATCGCATCATCGCCCGATCAGCGCTTTTCGATCATGGCCGGGGGCAGGCTGATGGTGGGCAGCCGGGTTGCGGGCGCGCAATTCACGCCTTCATCGATCCGCGCGCCAGCGAATTTATGCGCGGCGTCGATGTTCAGCAGCTTGGCATCGCCATTCTGGACGCAGATGCCGGGCTTGGCGATCTTGGGATTGACGAACCCGTCCCACAACACCGCTGGCAGCGCACCGCCGCCCAGCGCCTTTAGCGGGGCATAGCGCGCGCCAGGATTGGTGCCGCCGCCTGCAATGCGATTGCCGGTGACGTACACATTTTCAGGATAGGGATCATAGGCAGCAGCGATGCCGCGCGTTGCCTCAAAACCCAGCGAGTAAAAGCTGGAGATGATGACGTTGGCGGTCTGGTTGTCCTTCAGATCATTGTCAAAAATCTCGACATCGTCATTCGAGTTGACGATCACCCCGGAACCCGGCGGCACAGAGGCAACGGCGGTGCCCTTGGTCGCGAAATTGGCGTGGTTGTTCGCCGTTACCTTGTTCTTGAAAACCCGGGTCTTGCTGCCGGGTACGGGCAGATCAGGCATGTTGAACACCAGAATGCCGCCCGAATTATCGGTGACGATATTGTCGTGGACATCGGCCCCGGTCGAGTTTTCAATCTCGATCCCGGCCACATTGCCCTCCGCCTTGTTGTTGCGGACGATGACGTTGGTGGATTGGCCGACGTAAATCCCGGCATCGGATGCGCCCCGCACCACGCTGCCCTCAATCAGCACGTTGGTGACCTGCACCGGGTACAGGCCATAAGCACCGTTCGACGTCTTGGGGCCGCCGGTCCATTCGGCCCGCACGCGGCGCATGACAGCGTTTTTGGTGCCGTTGATCTTCAGCGCGTCGCCCTTGGTGTCCTCAATCGCCACATCTTCCAGCGTGAAATCATCACCGGTGACGAGCAATCCTTCCGCGCCGGAGCTTTGCCGGGCGAAGGACAGGATCGATTTGTCCATCCCCGCGCCGCGAATGGTGACACCCGGCACAGCGACGCTGAGCGAGCGGGTAAGCGCGAATTTGCCGGCGGGGATCAGCACCACGGTGCCTGGCTTGGCGTCGAGCAATTGCTCCTGCAGCTTCGCCTCAAAGCCGGCATCGATCACGAAACCCTGAGCATCGGTCTTTGGCGCGGCGTTGCAGCCAGCGAGCAATGCAGTGGCAAACAGCGGAAGTGCGGCGGTGGTAACGGTACGGCGCATGGCGCATCTTCTCCCTGACGCCGACTTCACCGGCTTGATGCGCGCATCCTAGGGGGTGCGATGTGCCGCTGGCAACGCCTGCGCGGATAAATCGCTGGAAAAAGTGGCTCCCTGAGTTGGATTCGAACCAACGACCAAGTGATTAACAGTCACCTACTCTACCGCTGAGCTATCAGGGAATAACCTGAGCGAGCCTCTATTACCCGTCGGCGGCGGATGCAACCCCTGTTTCGCCCGCCCGGTGCCTTTGCTGCCTCAGGGGTGCGATCAGGAGATAAACTGCTCCATGGTGATGCGGTCGTCCAGCGCATGTTCGGGATCGAACAACAGGGTAAGCTCGCGGCTGCGGTCCATTGCGATATCGACGCGGGCGACATCGCGAATTTCGTGCTGATCGGCGACTGCGCTGACGGGACGTTTGGCGGGTTCCAGCACGCGCAGCGAAATGCGGGCCTTGTCCGGCAAAATGGCACCGCGCCAGCGCCGGGGCCGAAACGCACTGAGCGGGGTCAGCGCGGTCAGCCCGCAGCCAAGCGGCAGGATGGGGCCTTGCGCTGAAAAATTATACGCGGTGGAGCCAGCAGGCGTTGCCGCCAAAATGCCGTCGCACACCAGTTCAGGGATCACGATACGATCGTTGACGGTCACTTCGATCTTCGCCGTCTCCCGCGTTTCGCGCAGCAGCGATACTTCGTTGATGGCGGGCACCGAATGACGCTCGCCGGCGATTGTTTCCGCGATCATCCGCAGCGGGGTTACCTTGAACGCCTTGGCCCGTTCCAGCCGACCGTCCAGCCCCTCCAGCCGCCATTCGTTCATCAAAAAGCCCACCGTGCCCAGGTTCATGCCGAACACGGGCAGGGGATCGCGGGCGCTTTCCAGCTGGCTGTGCAGCGCCTGGAGCATGAAACCATCACCCCCCAGCGCGACGATCATCTCCGCCTGGTTTACCGGCACCCATTCGTAATTATGCCGCAGCTCATGCGCGGCGGACTGGGCGGCGGCGGTGGGCGACACGACAAGCGCGCGCCGTTGATACTGGGTCATCCGCCCGTGACGCTCATGTGGCGGGCAACCGCCGGGGCGCCGCCCTGGGTGATCTGGAAATCATGCCGCTCCGGTTTCAGCCGCATCGCCGTGTCGAGCGCGGCATCAAGCCCGCCGACGCCCTGATCGCGCAGCACCGCCTTCAGATCGACCTGATCATCCTGCCCCAGGCACATGTAAAGCTTGCCCTCCGTCGTCAGCCGGACGCGGTTGCAGCCATCGCAGAAATTCGCGGTGAGCGGGGAGATGAGGCCAAGGCGCGTGCCATAGCCGCCGACCCGCCAATAGCGCGCCGGGCCGCCGCTGCGATGATCATCGCGGGCCAGATCGAACCGGGATGCCAGATCGTCGAATACCGCTGTCAGCGGCAGGAAACGATCGGCGCGGTCCTCGTCGACCGCGCCCATCGGCATTGTCTCGATCAACGACAAGTCAAAACCGTTGCTGCCGCACCAATCGAGCATCGGCGCAATCTCCGCCTCGTTCAGGCCCTTCAGCGCGACCATGTTGATCTTGATGGCCAGCCCGGCACGCTGGGCGGCAAAGATGCCGTCGATCACCTGGGCGACATCGCCGTGGCGGGTAATGTGGCGGAAAACGTCGGGATCAAGACTGTCCAGGCTGACATTGATTCGGCGGATGCCCGCCGCCACCAGCGCGTCTGCATGCGCGGCCCGCCGGGTGCCGTTGGTCGTCATCGTCAGCTCATCAAGCCCCGCCCCGACATGCGATCCCAGCCGCCGCACCAGTTCCACCACGTCGCGCCGCACCAGCGGTTCACCGCCGCTCAGTCGGATTTTGGTAATACCCCGTGCGATAAAGCGTTCAGCGATGATCGCGATTTCCTCAAGGCTCAGCAGCGCGGACTTGGGAAGGAACGTCATCTCCTCGGCCATGCAATAGCGACAGCGCAAATCGCACCGATCCGTAACCGAAATGCGCAGATAGCTGATCGTCCGGCCAAAGCTGTCGACAAGGGAAGGGGCGCAGGACATGAACCACGAGCTAAGCCTTCACGCCCCGGCAAACAACCCCGAACCGCGTAGCGGCCCGTCCCACCCGCGCATTGGCCTTTGCGCATTGGCGAACCATCCGCCGGGCGTTAGGCTTGGCTAAATGAACGATCCGGCGTCCGCCCTCGATGTTGATACTGTCCACCGCACCAGCCCCGGTGCGGCGGCATTGTTCATCCTGTCGTTCCGCCAGCGCGATGAACTGGCGGCGCTGGCATCGCGCGGCGGGTGGCAGGTGATCGCCGCGCGTCGGGCCGAAGGGGCAGAACAGCGCTATCTGGCCAGCGGTGCGCAGATCGCGGTGGTCGATGCGCGCGGGGCGATGGGGGATGGGCTGGCGGCGGTGGCGGCGCTGGGCGATGTTATTGCGGCGAACGGCGGTGCGCTGCTGGTGCTGGTGTCGCGGGGCGACGTGCCGGAGGTGGGGGTTTTCTTCGATGCGGGTGCCACGCATTTCCTGTCGAGCCCGCACAGCGAGGATGAATTTATCCAGGCACTGCGCTTTGCGGCGCGCCATGCCGAACGGATGGCGGGGGATTGGCGCACCGCGCAGCGCATCGCCGATCCGCTTGGCTGGCATTATGATGGCAGTTTGCGGGCTTTTCAGATCACGCCCGGTTTTGCCGAGCTGCTGGAGATTGGCGAGGATGCCGGTCCGCGTCAGGTGCTGGCGCGGCTGGCGTCGGATGACCGGCCGGTGGCGCTGCGCGCGCTGCGCCGCCTGATTGATAGCGGCGCGGCCACCGCCTTTGCGCATGATCTGCCCGGCGTCGGGCGCGTGGTGCATCACCTGAGCCATGACCGTGTTTCGGGATCAGTCGATGCGGTGATCGAACGGCTCGCGGTGATCCCCGAACCGGCGGCGGTGCTGCGAGAGGCATTGTCGGGGGTGCGCAATGCCGCAGGCGCGCGGCGCTGGCTGGACCGGCGGCTTGATGCGGCTGTTGAAAAGCCCGGCGAGAAGCCCGTTCAGGCGATGCTGATCGCGCTGAACCGGTTCGACATCGTCAACACCGCCTATGGCCGCCCCGCAGGCGATGCGCTGTTGCGGACGGCGCAGAAGCGGATTGAGGATGTGACCAGCGAATTGCTGGGGCGCGGCGCGATTGTGGCGCGGCTGGGCGGATCGGAATTTCTGGTCGCCGCCGTTGACAATGCCGCCCGCGTCGAGCTTGCCGCAGGCCGCATTGCAGAGGCGCTGTCGCGTCCCTTTGTTGCGGGCGGGGCAGTTGCGGTGCTTGGCTGCCGCATCGGCGTGGCACCCGCTGAGGAAGGCGACACAACGGCCATCCTGTTGCGCCGGGCCAGCGAGGCGCTGGCAGAGGCAAAGGCATCCGACAGCGTTACCGTGCAAATCGCGCGCCGCGACGGTGACGAGGGCGCGCCGATCGACACGCTCGCGGTCGACCTGCGCCGGGCGATGGAACAGGGCGAGATCGATATCTTGTTCCAGCCCCAGGTGGCGATTGCGACTGGCCAGATAACGGGCGTTGAGGCGCTGGCGCGGTGGGATCATCCGGTGATGGGGCCGCTGGGTGCGGAGACATTGTTTGCCGCCGCTGATCGTGCCGATCTGGTGATTGGTCTGTCCGATCATATCCAGCGGGTCGTGCTCGCTCGGGCGGCGGCCTGGCCCGCCGGTCTCGCCAAGCTGCGGCTGTCGCTGAACCTGACAGCGGCCGATATCGCGCGGCCCGGCTTTGCTGATATTTTCCTCGACCGGGTGGACAGCAGCGGCTTTCCCCGCGCCAGGCTGACCGTGGAGATTACCGAAAGCGGGCTGATCGAGGATCTGGGCGTTGCCGCCATGCTGCTCGCGGCGCTGCGCAGTGCCGGGTGCCGGGTGGCGATTGATGATTTCGGGACGGGATATTCCAGCCTTGCCTATCTGAAGGCGCTGCCGCTCGATTACCTGAAGATCGACAAGAAACTGGCGCAGGACATCGCTGGATCAACGCGCGATCGCATCGTCGTGCGCGGGGTGATCGATATGGCGCGCTCGCTGGGGCTTTCCGTGATCGCCGAAGGGGTGGAGACCGAGGAACAGCTCGATCTGCTCGCCAAGGAAGGTTGCCAATATTATCAGGGGTTCCTGTGCGCGGAGCCGCTGGATACCGGTGCGCTGGCGGCGTTGATGGCTGAACAGGGGAAGTGATGATGAGCGCATATTTGGGCTATATGGCGGTTCCCATAGCCATCGTGCTGGCGGCGCCCGCAGTGGCGCACCCGGCTGAAAAACATGCGGTCGAAGCGGCGATGGCAGATAGTGCGGCGGGCTGGAACAGCGGCAATCTGGCGAGGTTCATGGCCGTTTATGCCGACGCGCCAGACACCAGTTTTGTGACCAAAGAAGGCGTGCTGCGCGGCAAGGCCGTGATGAGCGAGCGGTATCGCACCCGATATGATTTCGCCAACGCGGCAAAACGCGGTGTGCTGACGTTCCAGACGCTGGATTTCCGGCTGCTCGGCCCGCGCCATGCGATCTACATCGCGCGCTACACGCTCACCTATTCCGATGGAAAGACGCAGAGCGGGCCGACCAGCCTGGTGTTTGCCAAAGAAAAGGGCGGGTGGAAGATCATTGCTGATCACAGCGGGTGATTCGACAGGCAAAGGATCACTCTAAAGCCCCTCCCCTGAAGAGGGAGGGGCTTTACAGGCAATTCACAGGCTTGCGCTCACCGCTTCCCCACGCCGCCTGGCGACCATGTCACTGACGTCGACCATATCGAGCACCGCGCCCAGCGCGCGGCAGAGCGCTTCCATCAGCACGACGCTTTCGGGGTCGATCGTGCCGGGTTCGCGCCAATAAGCACAGATCGCGTGGGTGGGGTGCGGCGTGCCCATTGGCACCGCGAGGACACGGCGGATGAAGGTCGCCAGATACACATTCAGCGGAATATTTTCGACCTGGGTGATATCGGGGATCAGCACGGTCTGTTCTTCCGTCATCGCGCGACCGGCCAGGCATTTATCGATCGGAAATTGCATGCCTGCCCATAATTGTTCGACGGCATCCTCCGCCAGGTAATCGGTCTCTTCGCCAATCCGCTTCACGATCGTGATGCCATCGGCATGCGCGATTTGCCGTGCGACGGGGTGCACGATCGCGACGGCGGCGGCCGCCGTCGAGCAGCCGCGCAGCTGCGCGATCGTGGCATCAAGCAGCTCCCACCGGTTAATTTCGACTGGCATTGCCAACACCTTGCTCCCGCACAGCCATGTATATCATCTGATCGTAACACGAACGTATCGACCTGAAAACGTTATGCCGCCGCCTTGGCCAGGCCCCGTGCCAGCTGCAGCGCGCCGTTCAGCCTGGCCTTGGGATCACCCCAGGCGCGGGTAAGCACCAGCTTGCTGTCAGGCCGCAGCTTGGCAATCGCGCCGACCCGTTCGACATAGGCGAGCAGCCCGGCGATATTCGGTGGCCGGTCATCATGGAACGACACCAGCGCACCGCGCGGGCCAACATCGATCTTGGCAACGCCCGCCGCCTTGGCGTGCAGCTTGATTTCGATCAGGCGGATCAGGTTTTCGGTCGCGTCGGGCAGTTTGCCGAAACGGTCGATCATCTCGGCGGCGAATGCCTCGATGCCCTGTGGCTCGTCTATATCGTTCAGTCGGCGATACAGGCCCATGCGCAGATCAAGATCGGGCACATATTCGTCCGGGATAAGGATCGGCGCGTCGATGGTGATCTGCGGGCTGAAATCGCGCGGGCGCTTGGCCATGCCGCCGGCCTTTGCGTCCATGATCGCTTCTTCCAGCATCGACTGGTAGAGTTCATAGCCAACCTCCCGGATATGCCCCGATTGCTCATCACCGAGCAGATTGCCCGCGCCGCGAATGTCCAGATCATGACTGGCGAGCTGGAAACCCGCCCCCAGATTTTCCAGATCGGACAGCACTTTCAGCCGCTTTTCGGCGGTTTCGGTGATGATCCGGTCCTTCGGCGTCGTCAGATAGGCATAAGCGCGCGTCTTGGCGCGGCCCACCCGCCCGCGCAACTGATAGAGCTGGGCAAGCCCAAAGCGGTCAGCGCGGTGAATGATCATCGTGTTGGCACTGGGAATGTCGAGGCCGGATTCGACGATGGTGGTCGATACCAGCACCTCAAACTTCTTGTCGTAGAACGCGCTCATCCGCTCCTCCACCTGAGTGGGCGACATCTGGCCGTGCGCGACGACATAGCGGATTTCGGGCACTTCCTTGGTCAGGAACTCCTCGATATCGGGCAGATCGGCGATGCGGGGTGTGACGAAAAAACTCTGTCCGCCACGGTAATGTTCGCGCAGCAACGCCTCGCGCAGCACCACCGGATCCCACGGCATCACATAGGTGCGCACCGCGAGCCGATCGACCGGCGGCGTTTGAATCACTGACAATTCGCGTAAGCCCGACATCGCCATTTGCAGCGTGCGGGGGATAGGGGTGGCGGTAAGGGTGAGGACGTGAACGTCGGTTTTCAGCGCCTTCAGCCGCTCCTTGTGGGTCACCCCAAAGCGCTGCTCCTCATCGACCACCACCAGTCCCAGCCGCTTGAAACCCACGCTTTTGGCCAGGATGGCGTGGGTGCCGACCACGATGTCGATCGTGCCGTTCTCCAGCCCCTCGCGCGTCTCCTTCGCCTCGGCAGCGGTGACGAGGCGGGAGAGGCGACCGATCTGCAGCGGAAACCCTTCAAACCGGCTGACGAAATTGTTGAAATGCTGGCGCGCGAGCAACGTCGTCGGGCAGACGATCGCTACCTGCAACCCCGCCATCGCCGCGACGAAAGCGCCGCGCAGTGCGATCTCGGTCTTGCCGAAGCCGACATCGCCGACGATTAGCCGATCCATCGGCTTACCCGCCGCCAGATCCTCCAGCACCTCGCCAATCGCGCGGTCCTGATCATCGGTTTCGGCATAGGGGAAACGATCGACAAAGGTCGGATAGGCGCTGGCATCAGGCTCGGCGATATCGGCGGGGCGCAGCGCGCGCTCGGCGGCAATCGCGATCAGTTCACCCGCGATTTCGCGGATACGTTCCTTCATGCGGCTCTTGCGGCGCTGCCACGCCTCGCCGCCCAGCCGGTCGAGCGTCGCCGCATCATCGCTGCCATAGCGGCTCAGCACGTCGATATTCTCGACAGGCACATACAGCTTGTCGCCGCCGGCATATTCCAGCGCGACGCAATCATGCGGGGATGCGCCCACGGGGATGGAGGTCAGCCCGGTATAACGCCCGATGCCGTGATCGACATGGACGACCAGATCGCCCGGCGAGAGCGTGGCGAGCTCCGCGAGGAAGGCATCGGCGGATTTGCGCCGTTTGGCCCGGCGAACCAGCCGGTCGCCGAGCATGTCCTGCTCGGTGAGGACGGACACGTCGGGCGCGGCAAAGCCGTGATCGAGTGGAAGGACGATCAGGGCAACGGGGGTTTGCGCGACTGAAACTCCCCTCCCGTTTACGGGAGGGGCTGGGGGTGGGCCCTTCTCTCGCTGCACAGGCCCACCCCCGGCCCCTCCCGCGGGCGGGGGGGGAGAAGAATAGGCGGCCCCCAGCGCCTCCTGCCAGCTTTCTGCGGCGATAAGGTTGCCGAGGCCATGCTCGCGCAACAGCCCGGTCAGTCGTTCTCGCGCGCCAATCGAATAGCTTGCCAGCACAACCTTTCGGTCCCGCGCGCGCTCCGATGCAATGTGCGCGACCACCGCTTCATATACATTCGCGCCGGCTGATCGCTCGGGGCCGAAATCCTTCGCGCCGTCGACGCCGAAATCGATCACGCTGGCGCTGTCGGGTTCATGGAACTGGGTGATCAGATGGGCGCAGGTATCGGCGAGTTT
Organism: Sphingomonadales bacterium; assembly: GCA_038319335.1. Classification (GTDB taxonomy): domain Bacteria; phylum Pseudomonadota; class Alphaproteobacteria; order Sphingomonadales; family Sphingomonadaceae; genus Sphingomonas. The sequence goes on along the minus strand of JBBQDD010000028.1, from coordinate 531 downwards.
GGCCGCCCATTCATCCACCTTCAGGTACAGCATTTCCGGCGGCAGCGGGCGATAACTGCCCGGATCGCTTGATTGCGCACGGACGCGGTTGGCGTGGTAATCCGCGACCGCCTCAAACCGTGATTCCGCCGCCGCCGCGACGCCTGAATCGCGGACGATGATCGCGCCGTCGCCCAGATGATCGAACAGCGTCGTCAGTTCTTCTTCGAACAGCGGTAGCCAATGTTCCATGCCGGACAGGCGGCGGCTTTCGGAGATTGCCTGGTACAGCGGATCGCCCGTCGCGTTCGCGCCGAACCGTTCACGGTATCGGCTGCGGAAGCGCTTGACGCTTTCCTCATCGAGCAGCGCTTCGGAAGCGGGCAGCAGGGTGAAGCCGTCGATCCGCCCGGTGGTGCGCTGATCGGCGGGATCGAAGGTGCGGACGCTTTCGATCTCATCACCGAAAAAGTCGAGCCGCAGCCCGTGTTCCTCGCCGCTGGGAAACAGATCGACCAAGCCGCCGCGCACCGCGAATTCGCCCGAGTCCGT
>JBBQDD010000027.1:0-15680 GCA_038319335.1 Sphingomonadales bacterium | reverse complement strand
GGCTTCTGGAGCGCCATTTGCATCATCATCAGCGGCCCGCTTTGGACGCGCGGCTGGCCTGAATGGTGGACCTGGTGGCTCAACCTGCCGATCTGGGCTTAAGGAGCGCGCAACATGGCGACCTATCAAAACATCTTTACGCAGGTTCAGCTGCGTGCAGCCCCCGAAATGGGGCCGCCAACCAACGACCCTCACGAAACGCGGACCAACGCCGGTGGATTTTCCTACTGGATGGGCAAGATCGGCAATGCGCAGATCGGCCCGATTTATCTGGGCTGGCTCGGCACCATTTCGCTGGTGCTCGGCCTGATCGCTTTCGAGATCATCGGGCTCAACATGCTGGCCTCGGTCGGCTGGAACCCGATCCAGTTCGTGCGCCAGCTGTTCTGGCTGTCGCTTGAGCCGCCTGCCCCCAAATATGGCTTCTCACCGTTCGTGCCGCTGCATGAAGGGGGCTGGTTCATCCTGACGGGCCTGTTCTTCTCGACATCAGTGCTGCTCTGGTGGGCACGTACTTATCGCCGGGCGGTTGCGCTTGGCATGGGCACGCATGTTTCCTGGGCATTCCTCAGCGCGATCTGGCTGATGCTGGTGCTTGGCTTCATCCGCCCGATGCTGATGGGCAGCTGGTCAGAAGCAGTGCCATACGGCATTTTCCCGCACCTTGATTGGACCGCGGCTTTCTCCATCCGCTACGGCAACTTGTTCTACAATCCGTTCCACGCGCTGTCGATTGTCTTCCTCTACGGATCGACATTGCTGTTCGCGATGCACGGGGCGACCATCCTAGCCGTTGGTCGGTATGGCGGCGAGCGTGAAATTGAGCAAATTACCGATCGTGGTACTGCATCCGAACGTGCAGCGCTGTTCTGGCGCTGGACGATGGGGTTCAACGCCACGATGGAATCGATCCACCGCTGGGCCTGGTGGTTTGCGGTGCTGACAACGCTCACGGGCGGTATCGGCATTCTGCTGACGGGCACTGTTGTTGATAACTGGTATCTATGGGCACAGCAGAATGGCTATGCGCCATCTTATCCCAGCACCGGTGTCATCGATCCAGCAACTTTGCCGGGAGCACCGCAATGATCCGCGTCGCCACCATAACCAAATTGATCGTTGCCGGATCGGCCATGCTGGCTTTGTCAGCCTGTGAGTTCGGCCCGAAGAAGATCGAGCAGACCGGCTATCGCGGTACGGGCGGTGACCAGATTACCGCGGTGAAGCGGCTCGTCTCTCAGCCGGTGCCCGCCCCGCCTTATGCCCTGCCGGCAGATGGCGGCCCGCTGGCCAAGGAAACCTATCAGAACGTCAAGGTTCTGGGGGATGTGAGCACGGAGCGGTTCAACCATCTGATGGCGGCGATCACCACCTGGATCGCCCCGCCGGAACAGGGCTGCAATTACTGCCACAACCCCAACAACATGGCGTCGGACGAAATCTATACCAAGGTTGTCGCCCGGCGGATGTTGCAGATGACGATCAACATCAATGCCAACTGGACGCCGCACGTCAAGCAAACCGGCGTTACCTGCTACACCTGCCACCGCGGCAATGCGGTTCCCAAGAATGTATGGGCAATGGCAGATTCTCCTGATGGCTCGACCCGGTCGATGAGCAATCGTCATGGTCAGGGCAAGCCGCTGCCATCGGTTGCCTATGCGTCGCTGCCTTATGATCCGTTCACGACCTATCTGGGTGCAAAGAACAAGATCCGCGTTCAGGCCACATCGGCTTTGCGCGGTGACACACCGGGTGCATCGATCGCCAAAACCGAAAAGACCTATGCATTGATGATGCACATGTCTTCGGCGCTGAACGTGAACTGCACCTATTGCCATAACACCGACTCGTTCTCGAGCTGGAGCAACAGCCGCCCGCAACGTGTGGGTGCCTGGTATGGCATTCGGATGGTTGGTGAGATCAACAACAAGTATATCGCGTCGCTCGGTTCGGTTTTCCCTGCCAATCGCAAGGGGCCGTATGGCGATGTGCTGAAGGCGAATTGCAGCACCTGCCACCAGGGGCTTAACAAGCCGCTGGGCGGGGTGAGCATGCTGGCTGACTATCCTGCGCTGAAGGGCACGCCAATGGCGATGCCGGCAGCACCAGGTGCAGCCCCAGCGGTTGTCGCGCCAGTCGCAGCGACCGACGGTAACACAGCGGTGCCTGCCGCCGCGCAATAAGGTGCCCTGGCGCGCGGCAACCCCGCGCGCCAATCGCCTGCCGGTTTGAATGACAAAGCCCCTGCCGATCATGGCGATCGGCAGGGGCTTTGTTGTTTGGGGCAGGGGGGCGTGAGGTTGGGTATCCGTTCGGTTGCAATCTCCCCTGATCCGTCTGGTTGGGGCGAGGTCGAGAATCAGGCAACAGGCGCTGCGCATGGCTTCTCGACGTCGTTCGAAACGAACGGGGCAGGTAATGTGAGCTTGCCGCAGCCAGCCAGCGTTACCGCCGGTTGGCCCATGCAAAGGCGGTGGCCAGCTCAGCAGGCACATTGGTGTCGAAGCACTTGCCGTGGGACAAAATGATGCGCGACGGGGCCCAGGCGGCCATCTGCGCGGCGGCAGCCCGCATCGCCGCATGGTGCCCGCGCGCAGCCAGGCGGATATCGGCAGAGGTGCCGCCACGCGGCCCGGTCGCGCCGCCGAGCTGCAGCGCTAGTCGGGTGAACGCCCCGGCAATGCGATCGCGTTCGAAGTTCTGGAGCAGGTCAGTCACGATCAGCGTCTGGCTGGGGCGGTGAAAAAATACCGCTTCGGTGAAGCTGCCAAGCGCGACCAGGATCTGGTCGAGGTCGCCTGACCAGTCCTGCGGCGCCTTGTTGGCCAACAGGGTGCAGCGCGGCAGCGTGCCCGCCACCTTCGCCGTCAAATCAGGCGACACATGGCAGGCCGCACCGGGAAAACGGGCCGCCCAGGCACCGATATGCGCGTAGTGAAAGCTGTTGGGGGCGATGATCCATGTGACATCACCCAATGCCGCCAGCTGCCCCGCCAGCGCATCGTCATAGGCGGTTGGCGAGTGCAGCCAGAGCTTGCCGCCACCGATGCGGACAATCGTCATTCGGGTGGGGCAGGGGAGCGTCATCCCGGCAAAACGATACGCAACCTCCGGCCCGTCGACGGTCCACAGATCGTCGGCAACAGGGTTGAGCTGAAATTGGGGCAGGTAGGCGCGGTAGCCGGGGCGGGTCATATCAACGAACCCCGGCTACATCGCCAAACATCAAACAAACCTGATCAGGCAGCCATCGCCCGACGGGCCAGCTCGCACTGCGACCAGATTTCGGACAGCGCGTTCACCAGCCGATCGATATCGCCATCGGTGTGCACCGGCGACGGTGTGATCCGCAGCCGTTCCGTGCCGACGGGTACGGTTGGGTAGTTGATCGGCTGCACATAGATGCCATGATTGTCGAGCAACCAGTCGCTAATCATTTTGCACTTGTGCGCATCGCCCACCATCACCGGAATGATGTGGCTGGGGTTGTCGAGCGTCGGGATTCCCGTGGCATCCAGGCGGCGACGCACTTGTGCAACACGCTCCTGGTGGCGATCGCGCTCAACCTGGCTCTGCTTCAGGTGGCGGATGCTGGCACATGCACCGGCGGCAATGGCTGGCGGCAGCGCGGTTGAAAAGATGAACCCGCTGGCAAAGCTGCGAACGAAGTCACACAGGTTTTTCGACGCGGCGATATAACCGCCCATCACGCCAAATGCCTTGCCCAGCGTCCCCTCGATCACGTCGATCCGGTCCATCAGGCCCTCACGCTCGGCAATGCCGCCGCCGCGTGGCCCGTACAGGCCAACCGCATGGACTTCATCGATATATGAAAGCGCGCCGTGCTTTTCGCAGACGTCCAGGATTTCGGCGATCGGGCCGATATCCCCATCCATCGAATAGACGCTTTCGAAGGCGACCAGCTTGGGTCGGCCGGGTTCGACCATGCTCAGCAGCCGGTCGAGATCGGCGGGGTCGCTATGCTTGAAGCGGTGGCACTCCGCGCGGCTGTGGCGCATGCCCTCGATCATCGATGCATGGTTCAGCGCGTCAGAAAAAATCACGCAGTTCGGCAGCTTCGATGCCAGCGTCGACAGCGCTGCCCAGTTCGAGACATAGCCCGATGTGAACAGCAGCGCGGCTTCCTTGCCATGTAGATCGGCGAGTTCGGCCTCAAGCAGCACATGGTGATGGTTGGTGCCAGAGATGTTGCGCGTGCCCCCCGCACCCGCACCGCAGCTGTCCAGCGTTTCGTGCATCGCATCCAGCACCTTGGGGTGCTGGCCCATGCCGAGATAATCGTTCGAGCACCAGACGGTCACGTCTTTAACCCCATCTTCGGTATGGTGCTTGGCATGTGGAAAGGCTCCAGCCTTACGCTCAAGCTCGGCAAACACGCGGTAGCGACCGTCGTCGCGCAGCGTATCGAGCTCCGACTGGAAAAATGCCTCGTAGTTCATGAAACGACCCTCCCCGTAATCTTATTCTGATGTGGCGGCCTTCGCCGCGGTTGGCGGCGTCGGCTTAGACGCAGAAGCCCAGCGCCACATCTTCGCATCGCGAACCGGCAGGACCAGGAATATATGCTCGACAAGGCCAAGCGCCGCAAGTCCGGCGAGCAATGTCGCGGTGACCGCAGGCCCGGAATTGGTAGGCGCAGCCTCTGCGCTCGTCCACGCCCAGATCGTCACCGCTGCGCAGCCCAGTACCGAAAAGGGATAGAGCGCGCTAATCGATTTTTCACCGAAATAGGTCTTTAGATAGGCAAGGTGCGCGGGAAAAATCTCGTCGCTCAAATTGGGCACGCCAAAGAACAGGTTCAGCTTGGCGCTCAGCCGAAGGCCGAACAGCAGGGCAAAGGTGAGCGGGGCGGCCTGATTCGCCTGCCCCCAGGTGATCGCCACCAGCACCAGCAGGTTCGTGGCAATCGCGATTTCGTGATGGATGACGGTGGATGTCGCCAGCTTGAACCGGTCCCAGCCTTCTGAACCAGGCGGGCAGGGGGTGCGCAGGGGCCCGGCGACAAACCCCATCAGGAAACCCATTTCGTGCCAGCCCCAGATCAGGATGGCAGCACCAAAGCCGATATAGGCACCCTGCCAGCTGGTATCGTCGCCCCAGGCATAAACCACTGCCATCGCGATTACCGCGACCAGCCCGGCAATCCGGTGGCTGGTCTTGAAGGTGCGTTGCGGCCGACTATCGAGCCACACCACGGCGCCGGTACCGATGAACCACATCAGCAACGCAAAAAAGAGCGGTGGTATGGTCACCAGGCCGGCACCAGCCGCACATTGGCCGGCAGCGCGTTCTTCTGCACCGGGTGGAAATATAGCCGCGCGAAGTTGACGCCTGCGGCTGCCATCAGGCCGACTTGCTTGATCTTGCCGACCACGCCGCCTTGCGCCTTGGCCGCATCGATCGACAGCGAAATCATGCGCATCCGCTCCAGCCCGGCACGAAAAGCGGGGCTGTCTGTATCCAGCGTCATCGGGAAAACCTGCTTGGTGATATCCGAACAGATGCGGAAAACCTGGAAGTCATAATCCTTGGGATCAATGCCCAGCGCCTTGTGGAACTGCGGGCGGTTGTGATCGCGGATATACATGGTGGCGTACACAGCGACGAGGAAAAAGCGGATCCACAGCTTGTTCACGCCGGTCAGCAGCTTCGGATCGTTGCGCATCAGCAGCGCGAACGCCTCGCCGTGGCGGAACTCGTCGTTGCACCACTCCTCAAACCAGTTGAAGATCGGGTGGAAGCGCAGATCAGGGTGGCGCGCGAGGTGCCGAAAGATCGTGATGTAGCGCGCATAGCCGATCTTTTCGGACAGATATGTCGCGTAAAAGATGAATTTCGGCCGGAAATAGGTGTATTTTTTGGTCTTCGTCAAAAAGCTCAGGTCGACGCCGATCCCCGCATCTTTCAGCGTATCGTTGATGAAGCCTGCATGGCGGCTTTCATCGCGGCTCATCAGCCGGAACAGCTGCTTGATATCGGGGTTCTTCGCGCGCTTCTGGATTTCGGCATAGAGGATGCAGCCGGAAAACTCGGCGGTCAGCGAGCTGACGAGAAAGTCGATGAATTCCTCTCGGAGACCATCGGGCAGGCTTTCGATCACGCCGTCAAACTGGTTGGTGCGTTTGAAATGCAGCTTGTTGGGGTCAGCCACCATTTCGGCGATCAGCTTGTCCCACTCCGCCCGCACCGGCGTGACGTCAATCTTGTCCATCGCGTCATAATCGGTGGTGTAGAAACGCGGGGAGAGCACGGTGTTTTCCCGCGCGATTGCCAGGCTGTCGGCGCTAACCGATGAAGCGGCCTTGATGGGCGTGACGGCGTTCATACGGTTCTCCGCGGGATGAAGCTGACTTCGTAAAGTTCGGTCATTTCGAAATGACCGGCGAACTTGGTCCAGAGCCGCTCGAATGCGTTTGCGCGCTCCACCGTGGCAATACGGTCGAAGGTCGCACTTTCGCCAAAGGCAATGACGATCGGGTCGCCGTGGACCAGCACCTTGTCACCGGGGTTGATCGCAACGCCGCCGTCCAGCTCCACATGGGCATGGAAATGCTCATGGCTATTTTCGATTTCGATCCGGCAGGGTGTATCAAACCGGGTACGAGAAAGCGAAATCACCGAGGAGTCTCCGGGCGGGTCAACAGATCAAGAAAGGTTGCCCGGTTGGTCGTGCCGAACGAATTAAGTTCGATTGAACGCCCCGTTACGGTATCCGTCAATGATAATTCGCCATCTTTCCACAAGGTGAGGTTGAATGGCGGGGTTGAATCGATTCCCTGCATCCGCCGCTCGCGCGCTAGGCCGCGCATCACGCCGCGGATGAAGCCGCTGTTGCTGCCCCGCTCGACCAGCAAGGCAGTGCCGCCCGTGCCGGTATCCTCGATAATCACGGCCCCGTCGGCTCGATCGGTGAAGCGCAGCATGCGCGTGGCGACCGGCGCGATCTTCTTGGTTTCGCGCATCAATACGGGGGAGGCCGACGGCGGAATCTGGGCGATCCGCGCGATGCTGGTCACCGTGATGGCGGATACGACCAGCAGGCCGGCCATGATCAGCGCACCCTTGGGCACATCGACATGATGGGAATGCGGGGCGGATGTCATGCAGCGGCAGCCTGATCTTCCGCCTTGTTGCGGCGGGTTGCGGTTTCGATGGGGATTACCCGGCCATCCGTTTGGATCGACAGGCAGGCACGGGCGAGCAGGGTGGCGACTGCATCGACATCCGGCACGCAGCGCAGCATCGGCTGCGGATTGGTGTAATGCCAGGCGCGGGCGTGCGGCCAGAGTGCTGCATAGCCGAGCCGCTGTTCGCTGGTCAGCTTGATCGCCAGATCACCGGTGCCGTGGGTGCGGTGCCGCAAATCGACATTGCCGATAATGCCCAGCGGCAGGTTGATGCACTTGGGCAGCGCAACGCCGAACCGCAGCACAATACGACGATCGGTGATTGTGTAGATCGTCGATCGCGCCACGCTCCACGCGAGGAAGTGGAGCAACGCGACACCGATAACGGCGCCGGCCACGGTGATGCCCACCCCGGCCAGATCAGACGGTGCCTGAATGCCGCGCCAGAGCGCTGCGCCCAGGGCAAACACCGTCAGCCCGGCGAAATAGACCGCCACAGTGCCGGTGTGAAACGCCGTCCGGGCGAGCACACGCCAATTGGGCGCGCCCTGCCAGATGATCGTCTCCCCCTTGGGAAGGAAACCGGGCAGGCCGGGCACCGGCTCGTTTTCATATTCCGTCATCATATCAGCGGCTCCGAACGGCTTGGCGTGGCATAAAGATAGCCGCCGCCAAAATAGGCCTGAACGCGTTCTTCTTCATACATGGTGATCACGCCGGTGCCCTCAATCGCAGGTGCATCGGCGAATTGTGCGGCGGTGATCGCGGTGGTCGTCACCGTGCCAGCAGCGCGGCTGATCGATGAGACGAACATCGGCATCAGCACCTGGCGGCCGCCGGTCAGCTCCACCTGAAGGTAGCGGATCAGGCGATCGGCCTTGTCGACCCACACATCGCTGACTGTACCGGCCTTGCGATCATCACAACCGATGACGCTGAAGCCACGCGGATCGGCATCGCGACGTTCGATGCTGAAGCCTTCGGCTGCGCCGATCGGCACGATGCGTGGATGGCCTTCCCAATCCAGATCAGGGCGCTTGGCGCGTTCGGCAAAGGCCGCAGGCCCGACACCATCGACCAGCGGATTTCCCGTCGGCTCAATCGGTGCACCAGCGAACCAATCGGATTTGCGTGCGCCTGGCACCTGCACCGGCTCGCGACCCTTGGTCGGGGCGCTCACAGTGCCATGACCGAATGGCAGCTTGAAGAACTTGGTCGGCGCAGTGAGGATCAGCCCGCCCTCTCCTTCCAGGCGGCCGGTCAGCTCATGCTCGAGCGGATAGCCCTCGCGGCGATCTTCACGGCGCAGGTAGATTACCAGGCCGAGGAAGAAGAGGAAAAAGGCGTCGAGCACGATGAGTGCGATATCGATCCCTTGGGTGACTTGCAGGTTCATGGGATTTTCCTTCACATATCCGTCAAATGGGGAATTCGGTGAGGCCGAAACGCGTCGTCTGCGCCTCGTCTCTCCCGCGAACCAGCGGCCCCAGTGCCACCAGAGTCGCCAACAACAACACAATTTCAACACCGTACACAAAGCCGTAGCCAGTGGTCGGTGCCGCCAGCGTTGAGCCAAGATCATTCGCGACTGCCGCCGCCGAGATAAGATCACGCGCAAAGGCGCCGATTGCGATCGCAAGGCCCGCACAGGTGGCCTGCACGGCGCCCCAGGCGCCCAGCGCCAGTCCCGCGTGATCCTCATCAGAAATCGCCATCGCTGCCGTCAGCGTGCCAACCGAAAACATGCCAGCGCCAAAGCCGATGACTGCCGCGCCAAGCGCCAGCAGCGATGCTGAATCAATGGGCCCGGCAAACAACACCATCATGAAGGCAAATACCCCGGCAACCGCGCCAAAACCCGCCAGCCGGTGCGGTTCTGCGCCACGGCTCAACTGGCGACCGGCCAGCGAAAAGCCGGTCAGCATGCCCATCGCCCACAATGCCGTCAGCGATGTGGTGGCCCCCACGGAAAGGCCCAGAATCTGCCCGCCATAGGGCTCCAGCAGCACATCCTGCATGCTGAATGCTGCCGACCCGAGCCCGACCGCGATCAGCAGTCGGATTGTTTTGGGCCGGCCGATAAAGATCGCCCAAACCTGTTTGAAGGCAGGGCGCGGTGCGGTGGAGCTGGTCGCGGCGCGGTTGCGGGCTTCCTGCTTCCACAGCGCGATCACGTTCAGCACGACCGTCATCACCGCGACGGTGGAGACGATCTGGACAAGCCGGGTGGCGGTGAAATCGACCAGCAACTGACCAATCACCAGCGCGCTGATCATCATCCCGACAAGCAGCATCACATAAAGTAGCGCGACCACGCGCGGGCGCGTTTCCTCGGTTGCCAGATCGGTGGCGAGCGCGAGGCCGGCGGTCTGCGTGGTGTGCATCCCGGCACCGATGAACAGGAAGGCAAGCGCTGCGCCAATCTGGCCGCTGAGCGCCGATCCCTGGCCACCGCCCGACATGACGAGCAGCGCGAAGGGCAGGATCGCCAGGCCGCCAAACTGCAGCAGCGTGCCGAACCAGATATAGGGCACCCGCTTCCAGCCGAGCACGGAGCGATGATGATCGGATTTGAAGCCGATCAGTGCGCGCAGCGGCGCGAACAGCAGCGGGATAGAGACCATCGCGGCCACCACGGAGCCGGACATTCCCAGCTCCACAATCATCACCCGGTTCAGCGTGCCGGTCAGCAGCACAGCCGCCATGCCGACCGAAACCTGGAACAGCGACAGCCGCAGCAACCGGCTGAGCGGCAATTCCTTGGTCGCTGCATCGGCAAAGGGCAGGAAATTGGTGCCGAGCCGGGTCCAAAACCCGCCATTTTTCAAGCCACTCACGCCGCCGCGGCGGCGCTCCGCCATTGCACGGGCCTTTTCAGGGGACGGGGCCAGTGAGGCCTTCAGGGCGATCATGTAGCTCACGCGGTCAACACCTCAAGCGCATGACTGGTATAAAAGCCGCCGGACACCTTGCGGTCACGGCCAAGCGTTGCGGTAGGCACCGCCCGGGTGATAAGCGTGCGGAGCAGCTTTTCGCGCACCGGGATAATCGCGGGCGACCGATCGCTGCTGGGGAACAGCCGCCCCATGCCCAGCGCCACCATCAGCAGCGGGGTTTGCGGCGCGAAAGTGAACACCATCGATCCGCGCGTCCGCGCTGACAGCGCCCGGATCACGTCGACAATATCAGCGGCCTTGTAGTGGATCAGCGAGTCCATCGCGACGACATGGTCGAAACTGCCCAGCGCTGGATCGAGCAGATCGCCGACCCGCCAATCAATGGCGAGACCCGCTGGTGCCCGCTTGCGGGCGATTTCCACCAGGCTGCCGGCCACGTCGATTGCGACCACATCTGCACCGCGCTGCGCGGCTTCAACCGCCAGTGCACCGGTGCCGCATCCTGCATCGAGCAGCCGCAGCCCGGTCATGTCGGTTGGCAGCCATGACAACAACGTATCGCGCATTTCATTGCGGCCGCGACGCACCGTTGCGCGCACGCCGCTGACCGGGGCGTCGCTGGTCAGCTGCTCCCAGGCCTTGCTCGCGGTTTTGTCGAAATAGGTTTCGAGCTTGCCGCGATAGTCGTTGTAGGTGGCGGCTCGTGTCATTCGAAACCCAGAAACTCAAAGATATCGCGATCCTTCATCGGTAGCGCTTCAAGCGGGTCGGTGCCCGCCCAAAGCTGTGCCGCAAGCCGCTTATATTCCAGGCAGGCCGCGGCCACTTCCGGCGTCTGCTCCATTTCGAACAGGGTGCACTTCTTCAGGCGGCTGCGGCGGATCGCGTCAAGATCGGGGAAATGCGCCAGCGTCTTCAGGCCGGTTGCAGCATTGAAGCGATCGATCTCGTCGGTTGCGGCGGAGCGATTGGCGATAACACCCGCCATCCGCACATCATAGTTTTTCGACTTCGCCTTGATGGCAGCAACGATGCGGTTCATCGCGAAAATGCTGTCGAAATCATTGGCGGCGACCACGACGGCGCGCTCGGCATGTTGCAGCGGGGCGGCAAAACCGCCGCATACCACGTCACCCAGCACGTCGAAAATTACGACGTCGGTTTCTTCGAGCAGATGATGCTGCTTCAGCAATTTCACCGTCTGGCCAACGACATAGCCGCCGCAGCCGGTACCCGCTGGCGGCCCACCTGCTTCAACGCACATCACGCCGTTGAAACCTTCAAACATGTAATCTTCCGGGCGGAGCTCCTCGGCGTGGAAGTTCACCGTTTCCAGCACGTCGATCACAGTCGGCATCAGCTTCTTGGTGAGCGTGAAGGTGCTGTCATGCTTGGGGTCGCAACCGATCTGCAACACGCGCTTGCCGAGCAGCGACAGCGCGGCGGACAGGTTAGATGAGGTGGTCGATTTGCCGATGCCGCCCTTGCCGTAAATCGCAAAAACCTTGGCATTGCCGATACGGTCGGCGGGATCCATGCGGACCTGAACAGAGCCTTCGCCGTCGGTGCCGCGGACTGGTGGGTCGAGTAGTGCCATGTTTTTGTTCCTTAAGCCGCGACAGCCACGACACCCTCGAGGCGATCCTCGAGTTCGTCGCTGGCGGCGTGGAGTGCTGCAAGAGTTGCTTCGTCGGGTGACCAGTATTTGCGTTCCACCGCCTCGATCAGGCGATTGGCGACACGGGCGGATGCGCGCGGGTTCAGCGCGGCGATCCGCTCGCGCATTTCGGCATCCAGCACATAGGTTTCGCTGATCCGCTGATACACCCAGGGGTCAACCTCCCCCGTGGTGGCAGACCAGCCCATCGTGGTGGTGACATGGCCCTCAATCGTACGGACGCCCTCATAACCGTGCTTCAGCAAGCCTTCGGTCCACACCGGATTGAGGATGCGGGTGCGTGTTTCGAGCGCGACCTGTTCCTGAAGTGAGCGTACCTTGCCCGATCCTTGCGTCTGATCGCCGATATAAACCGGGGCCGTGGTGCCACCCTTGGCACGCGTGACGGCGCGGCTGATGCCGCCCAGCGTATCGACATATTGGTCGATTGTGGTGATGCCGAGCTCGACGCTTTCCAGGTTCTGATAGGCGCAATCGACGGTCTTCAGCGCGGAAGCGAGGATCGCGGCCTGGCGAACCGGCACGCCCTTCACCCCGTAGGCAAAGCCCTTTTGCCGTTCAAAACTGTCGGCGAGTTCATTGGGGTCGGTCCATGCGCCATCGTCGATCAGCAGGTTAACGTTGGCACCATAAGCACCCTCGGCATTCGAGAACACGCGGAGCGCCGCGGTTTCCATGTCGCAGCCATGTTCGGCCTGATGCGACAGTGCATGGCGACGGACGAAGTTCATGTCCTCCGGCTCATGGGCTTGGGCTGCGAGCAAAGCGGCTTCCGCCATCATCCGGGTTTGCAGGGGGAGGAGATCGCGGAACACACCGGATAGCGTCACGATCACGTCGATACGCGGGCGACCCAGTTCTTCCAGCGGGATCAGTTCTGCACCGGCAAGGCGGTTATAACTGTCAAAACGCGGGCGGGCGCCGATCAACGCGAGCACTTGCGCAATCTGTGCGCCCTCGCTCTTCAGATTATCGGTGCCCCACAGCACCATCGCCACGGTTTCGGGTAGATGGCCCGAATCGGCGACGCTGCGATCAACCAGGCGCTGGGCCTGTTCGGCGCCGTCCTTCACGGCGAAGGCGGATGGCAGGCGGAACGGATCGAAGCCGTGGATATTCCGGCCGGTCGGCAGAATTTCCGGGTTGCGGAGCAGATCACCGCCCGAAACGGGGTGGATATAGCTGCCATTCAGCGCGCGGACGAGGCCATCGAGTTCATGGTTGGTGGCCAGCGCCTTGTCGAGTGCGGCCATGTCTTTCAGCAACGGGGTGTCGATTTTCAGCGTGCCATCGACCAACGCCTCTACCGTCGAGCGGGCCAGCGGCTGATCGCGACCCTCGGCAGAGGCCAGGATCATGTCGATCCGCTCCTCGCGCGTCGCGGCGAGCCCGGCGACGTGCAGCCCCTGCGGGATCAGCTCGCGTTCGATCTCGTAGAGCTTTGCGGCGAGTGCGGTGACATCGCTGCCATTAAGGTCAAGCGCTTCTGCCTGTGCCGCGATCATCTCCGCCAGCGGTGCAGCCTGCTCATCGCCCGGGGCCATGCTGCGCCAGCGATCGACCGATGCCTTCAGGTCGGCCAGCCCCTTATACACGCCCGAATTAGTGAGCGCAGGCGTGAGATAGCTGACCAACGTCGCGCCGGAGCGGCGCTTGGCGAGCACCCCTTCGGACGGGTTGTTGGCGGCGTACAGATAGATGTTGGGCATGTCGCCGATCAGGCGATCGGGCCAGCAATCGGCGGTGAGACCGGTTTGTTTGCCGGGCATGAATTCAAGCGACCCGTGTGTGCCGAAATGCAGCACGGCATGCGCTTTGAAATCCTCACGCAGCCAGCGGTAAAAGGCGGCAAAGGCGTGGGTCGGGGCAAAGCGGCCCTCGAACAACAGCCGCATCGGATCGCCCTCGATGCCCAAAGCTGGCTGGATGCCGATAAAGACATTGCCGAACTGCGCGCCCAGTATCTGCACCGATGTGCCGTCCGACTGCAGCTTGCCGGGGGCGGGGCCCCAGCTCGCTTCGATTTCGTTCAGCCAGGTTTCGCGCGCCACAATCGTGTCGGCGCTCACGCGGGCGTGTACGTTTGCCTCTGTTCCATAGCGCGCAGCGTTGCCGCCGAGTATGCGTTCGCGCAAATCATCGACTGTGGCGGGGATTTCGACGTCATAGCCCTCGCGGTCGAGGCGGGTGAGCGTGGCGTGGAGCGATTCGAACACCGCCAGGAACTGCGCGGTGCCAGCGGCGCCGGCATTGGGCGGGAAGTTGAACAGCACGATGGCAACGCGGCGCTCCGCCTCTGCCGATCGGCGCAGCTCGATCAGCTTCAGCACGCGGCCTGCCAGCGCCTCGGCGCGCTCGCCGCAGCTTTCCATCTGGCGGACAGCGCCGGTGGCGGGGAAGGTGCAGCCGCGCTGGCAGCCCGTGCAAGCCGTGCCGGTGCCGTCCGATCGTCCACCGAACACCATTGGCTGGGTGCCGCCGTCCAGCTCCGGAATGGCGATCATCATCGTCGATTCGAGTGGCAACAGCCCCTGGCGGTTCGCGCCCCATGCCTGCAGCGTCTGAAACTCAACCGGGTGCGCGGCAATGTATGGACGATCAAGCTTGGTGAGGATCGCTTCGGCAGCCGCGGTATCGTTATAGGCGGGGCCACCGACCAGGCTGAACCCGGTCAGGTTGATGACCGCATCGACGGTCGACTTGCCGTCCTTCATGAACAGTTGCTCGATTGCGGGACGACCATCGAGGCCCCCAGCAAAGGCAGGAATGACATCGAGCCCGCGTGCTTCGAGCGCGGCGATCACGCCGTCATAATGCGCGGCGTCCTTGGCTAGGACATAGGAGCGCAGCATCAGCACGCCGACGGTGCCCTTGGTACCGCGACGGCGTGGCAGATCGGCGATGTTGGCCGACATGCGTGCCGGGATCGCCGGATGATAGACGCCGACCTCGGGATAATCGCGCGGCGCTACCGCTTTCATCGTGCCGCGCAGCGCAGCGCGCTCGCCAGCGGCATAGCGATCGATCAGCGCGCGGATCATGTCGACGACATTGTCGTCGCTGCCGGCCAGCCAATATTGCAGCGTCAGGAAATAGGCGCGCACGTCCTGCGCAGTGCCAGGCACGAATTTCAGCAGCTTGGGCAGGCGGCGCAGCACCGCCATCTGGCCCTTGCCCGAGCTTGCGCCGGCCTTGTTGGTGCCGCGCATCTTCTTGATCAGCGCCAGCATGCCGGTGGCGGGCTTGTCCATCCGGTAGTCACCCATGCGGGTGAGCTTGACGATATCACCCGCCGACATGAGGCCAACGATCGCGTCGCAGCTCTCACGGCGCGCGGTCAGCTGCGGCAGCACGGCGCGGATGTGATCCTCAAGGAACAGCATCGTGCACAGGATGATGTCGGCGCGGGCGATGTCGGCATGCGTTGCTTCGAGCGCCCCGGCCTTTTCTTCCCAGTCTGCCGCTGCGTGGAAGCCGATTGAAACGCCGGTCCCTGCACGATCGAACTGTTGCTGCGCGCGCTGGAAGGCGCCCGACAAATGGTTGTCGAGCGTGATGACGACGACGCGGACCGGTGCGGCGGTGGGGAGGGTAGCCTCAGCGCGCATAATGAGCCTTTGCGTCATAGAGCGTGTCGAGGGTGATCGCCTCCAGGCCCATTTCGGTCGCGTATTTCTCGGTATTCCGGCGTGCCTTGCCCCGCACGAAGAAGGGGATTTTCATCAGCTCTTTCTCGGCCTCGGCGGTCCAGCCGCGTGCCGCGATGACTTCGGGCTCGGCGACTGGGGGCAGGGGGCTGTCGTCGACGGCTTCTTCCTCGGCGATCACAGCCTTCGGGGCAGCGCTGCCATGGCCAAGATGGCTCGCACCCGCCGAGTCGCTGAACTCGAAATCGTCGCGGAACATCGTCAGCAGATGCTCCTCCAGCCCCATCACCAGCGGATGGACCCAGGT
>JBBQDD010000026.1:0-15834 GCA_038319335.1 Sphingomonadales bacterium | reverse complement strand
GCTGGCGGTGTGGACCTTGCCGCAGGCGGTGGCGCGCGACGTGCGCAACATCAGCGCGGCGGCCTGGGCGGGCTTGGCTGGCGCTGTCTGGCGGCTGTTCGTTTTTGGCATCGTACCCGCCATCGCCTCCAGCCTGGAACTCGCCGGGTTCGCCATCCTGATCGCGCTGTCGACGCAGCTGGGCGATGCAACGGCGCACGCTTTCCAGATCGTGTTTGCCATCCACAACGTCACCTTTTCGGTGGCGATGGGGCTTGGCTCTGCGGCGGGGGTGCGCACCGGCAACGCCGTGGGCGAAGGCCAGCCCGCCGCCGCCATCCCCCGCGCCATGATTGCGGTGGGGATCACGGTGGCGGTAACCGGGCTGCTGGCGGCGGTGCTGATCGTCGCTGCCGGGCCGATCACCGCGCTGTTCCCCGCAACCGCTGCCGTGCATGCCACCGCGCTGGCGATGCTGCCCATCTGGGCACCGTTCATCTTGTTCGACGGCGCTCAGGTGGTGCTGGTTTATGCGCTGCGATCATTGGGGGATCAGGTGATCGCGGGCGTCAACAGCATCATCGCCTATTTCGTGGTGACTGGCGGATTGGGGCTGTGGTTTACCCATGATGGGTGGGGCGCAACCGGGCTGGTGCTGGCATCCGGCGTCGGCATGTTGACCGCCGCGCTGCTGCACGCCGCGCGCTTCTACATGATCAGCCGACGGGTCCGCGCTCGAACGTAAAGTCGAGCCGTTTGGAGTTGGCCGGAACGTCCGTCTGCGCGCTGTTGAATTCGATCGACTGGCCGGGCGCCAGTGATCGCTGTTCAGGCGTGATCGTCCAGCTGAACACGATTCGGGCGTTGATCGCCACGCCGTCACGCAGTTCAGCGCGAATATCCGGCACTGTCTGGCGCTTCGTTGATTTGTTGATGATCCGCCCGCTGACGGCGAACAATTCAGTGCCGGTGGGCAGATCGCGCCGATCGATCGGATATTGTTCGATCACCAGCGGATCATCCTTCACCGACTGGGACAGGCCAAGCTGCGTCGCAAAGCCGGGCGCACCGGAATAGAGGATCGCAACCACCCCGGCGAGCATCGCACCGCCCAGCGCCACCGCCGCCACCGTCTGCCGGCGAGCCGGGTTGCGGCGCGGGCGAAACGGTGCGCGGTGCGCAAAAGCATCGAAACCGGCATCTTCGGGAATCGAGCGGGACACGGCAGCAATGGGCGCGGCACGCACCGGCGCTGCTGCTGGTTGATCCGGCGCGCGCGGCGGCTGCAGCGCTTCGGCCCGGGTAACCAGATCGAGCGGCGGTGCCGCCTGGAACCAGCTATGCTTGCAACTGGCGCAGCGCACCGTGCGGCCATCTGCCCCGATGGCCGCATCGGGGACCAGATAGCGCGTCCGGCATTCGGTGCATTCCAGGATCATGGCGCGTTATTTCGTTGGCACATCGCTGTGCGATATTTTCAAGCCAAAATCTAAGCACGTCGCAGATACCGGTGGCAAGTGCGGACATTGCCGATCAGCGCCTGTCCCACCGCCGCAACATGTGGATGGCGTGTTTGCTTGAGCCGTCCGCCCGGGCGTGCGATGGCTACCCGCAACTCGACACCATCACCGAAAGCGGAAACCGCGCCGCCATGGCGAACATCGTTCAATTCGACAATGTGGGGCTGCGCTACGGCACCGGGCAGGAAACCCTGTCCGATGTCAGCTTCACGCTGTCGAGCGGGGCGTTTTACTTCCTCACCGGGGCATCTGGCGCTGGCAAAACATCGCTTTTGAAGCTGCTTTATCTGTCACAGCGGCCCAGCCGGGGGTCGATCAGGCTGTTCGGCGAGGATGCAGGCGCCCTGCCGCGTGATCGGCTGCCAGGGTTTCGCCGCCGGATCGGCGTGGTGTTTCAGGATTTCCGGCTGCTGCCCCACCTTTCCGCCTATGATAATATCGCCCTGCCCCTTCGGGTCTCCGGCGTGCCTGAGGCTGATGTCGAGGCACCGGTGCGCGAAATGCTGGCCTGGGTGGGATTGTCAGACCGGGTTGAGGCCAGGCCACCCACCCTGTCCGGCGGCGAGCAACAACGCGTGGCGATTGCGCGCGCGGTGATTGGTCGCCCTGAAATTCTGGTCGCTGACGAGCCGACCGGCAATGTCGATCCCGACATGGCCGAACGGCTGCTGCACTTGTTCGACAGCCTGAACCGGTTGGGCACCACGGTGGTGGTCGCCACGCATGATTTCCACCTGCTGGGCCGCATTCCCAACGCGCATATGATGCGTCTTGATGCCGGGCGGCTGCTGGACCCTACCGGTTCGTTGCGGCATCCGCCTGGCGGGCAAGGGTGACGCCTTGAAGCTGCGCATTATCACGCCCGCCGCCGATCGGCGCTTGCTGGATGAAAGCCGGCGCACGCACTCCATGGTATGGCTTATGGCGCGCATGCTGTTCCTGACGGTGCTCGCCGCGGCATTCGGGCTTGGCACGCTGGCGGCCGCCACGGTGCTTGATCGCCAGATTGCCGGGCGGGTGACGGTGCAGATCGTCGAAGCGAATGAGGGCGCACGCGAGCGCGGGGCCGCCGCGGCGCTGGCCGCGATCCGCGCCATCCCCGGTGTCGCGCGGGCCGAACCGGTCGATCGGGGCCAGCTTGCGGCCCTGCTGCGGCCCTGGCTGGGCGATGACGGCGCAGACCCCGATCTGCCCATACCGTCGATGATCGATGTCCAACTACAGGCAGGCAGCCCCGCCACGGTGGCGCGACTTACCCGGGCGGTGCGCGCGATCGTGCCGACGGCGCGGATCGATCGGCACGAAAGCTGGATGTCGCCCGTCAGCAATTTCATGCAGCTGATGATCTGGCTTGCCGCCGGGCTGGTGCTGTTGATGGCAGGCGCAACCGCGGCCGTCGTCATCCTGGTTGGCCGCGCGGGGCTGGATACTCACCGTGAAACGATTGAAGTGATGCACATGCTGGGCTCCACCGACATGCAGGTCGCCCGGCTGTTCCAGCGCCGAATCGCACTGGACACGCTATATGGCGGGGTTGCGGGCACGGTGCTGGCCATGGCAACGATTGCGCTGATCGGCAGTCAGCTGGCGGGGCTGGGATCGGATCTGGTAAGCGGGATTGCGCTGGCAGAGCGCGACTGGGTGCTGCTGGCGGGATTGCCGATCCTGTTCGCGCTGCTCGCCACGGTGGCCGCACGCTTTGCCGTTATCGGCGCGCTGAGGCAGTTTTTGTGATCCGGCGCGTTCTGGGCATTGCGGCGATTGCGTGGCTGCTGGGTTTTGCCTGGTTCATGGCATCGCTGCCCGGCCCGCTCGACAATCGCCGCACCGACGCGATCGTGGTGCCGACCGGCGGCCCCGGCCGTATCGATCGCGGCATCGCGCTGCTCAAGGCCGGGGCGGCGAAGCGGATGCTCGTCACCGGCGTCGCCCCCGGGGTTCGCCCGGTCGATCTGGCGATCGAATATCGCACCTCGCCCGCGCTGTTTGCGTGCTGCATCGATCTGGGGCGCGAGGCGGTGGACACCCAGTCCAATGCAGAGGAGACGCGCGATTGGGTGCGCCGTCACCGTTACCGCTCCGTCCGGCTGGTCACCGCCGACTGGCATTTGCGCCGTGCCCGGCTTGAGCTCACCCATGCGCTTGGCCCCGATATCCGGGTGGAGGGTGACGGCGTGGCCGGCGCACCGCGCCTGTTGTTGCTGCTGGCCGAATATGACAAATATCTGGTCCGTCGGGTCGCGTTGTGGCTGGGGATTGGCGGCTGATGGCCTGGTTCCGCACCGTGATGTTCATGCTCGTGTTTTACCTGGGATCAGTGCCGATCGTGCTGGCCACGCCGATCACATCACTGCTCGGCCAGCGCGCCTTTATCGCCAATGTGTATCTGTGGTCGCGTTTCCACCGCTTTGCGGCGCGGATCACGCTGGGTATCACCACGCATTACGAAGGCCAAATGGCGACCGAGCCGGTTTTTTACGCGGCCAAGCACCACGCCATGTTCGAAACGCTTGATCTGTGCATGACGCTGGGCAACCCGGTATTCGTCATCAAGCGCGAACTGGCGTCGATCCCCGTCTGGGGCTGGGCCGTGCAGCGTTACGGCGCGATCGTGGTGGACCGAGACAGCAGCAGCGCGGCGCTCCGCCAGATGATGCGGGAGGCAAAAGCGGCGCTGGCGCAGGGGCGTTCGGTGATCATCTTTCCAGAGGGCACGCGGGTGGCGCAGGGTGAAAAGCCGCCGCTGAAATCGGGCTTTGCGGGGCTGTACCGTGTGCTTGGCCTGCCGGTGATACCAATCGCGATCAATTCAGGCGCGGTGTGGCCAAAAAACGGCCCCAAACGCCCTGGCGTCGTCACTTTCCTGTTCGGTGAGCGCATTCCGCCAAAGCTGCCCCGCGAAGAGATTGAGGCGCGGGTGCACCACGCGATCAACCTGCTCGAATAACGTCTATTCGTGCGATCGCCCAAAATCAGGGGCTGCATCATCTTGCCCCTGTTCGATGATGCTGCGGCGCACGGCGCGGGTGCGGGTGAACAGATCGAACAACTCATCGCCCTTGCCCCAGCGGATCGCCCGCTGCAGCGACGACAGGTCTTCTGAAAAACGCTGGAGCATCTCCAGCACCGCCTCTCGGTTCGACAGGAAAACATCGCGCCACATCGTGGGGTCAGATGCGGCGATGCGCGTAAAATCGCGAAAGCCGCCAGCCGAAAATTTGATGACTTCGGACTGCGTCACTGCCTCCAGATCGGAAGCGGTGCCCACGATGGTATAGGCAATCAGGTGCGGCAAATGGCTGGTGACGGCCAGCACCCGGTCGTGGTGCGGCGGTGCCATCAGCTCGACATCGGCGCCGAGCCTGCGCCAGAACGCGCTCACCCGCTCCGTCGCCGCCTCGGGCATCCCCTCGATCGGGGTAACGATGCACCAGCGTCCCTGAAACAGCGTCGCAAAACCAGCGTCGGGGCCGGATCGCTCGGTGCCCGCCACGGGATGCGCAGGCACGATGATCGCCCCGGGCAACGCCTCCACCAGCACGCGCGCCACTTCCTCCTTACAGCTGCCGACATCGCTGATGATGGCATCTGCGGGCAGGTCCGCGCGGAAGGCGGCGGCGGCATCCCCCATCGCGCCCACCGGCACGCACAGGATGACCAGATCGGCATCGATCACCGCCGCCCCGGCGCTGTCGGCAATGTCATCGCACAACTGTAACCGGTCGGCGGCGGCGCGCACAGCCGGGTCAGCATCATGCCCGGTCAGCCGCACCGTCGGCATATTGGCGCGCACCGCATGGGCAATCGACGAGCCGATCAGCCCAAGCCCGATGATTGTCACGCGCGCAAACGGCAGCATCAGCCGCCATGCTCCACAATCGCACGAAGCGCCGCCGCCAGCCCGCGCGTTTCCTCCGCCGTGCCGATCGTCATCCGCAATCCGTGCGGCAGCCCCTGCCCGGGCAACCAGCGGACGATGTACCCACGGTCCATCAGCCCCTTATACGCCGTCTCCGCCGTCACCGCGCCTTCGAACAGGACCAGGATAAAATTCGCCTTGGACGGCACTGCGCGCAGCCCGTGATTGCCCATCGACGCGATCTCATCCGCAAGCCAGCCGCGCCAATGGGCATTGTGCGCCCGCGTGGCGGTGACGAATTCCTGATCGCCCAGCGCGGCCACCGCCGCCAACTGCCCGGCAGTCGTGACGTTGAACGGCAGGCGGATACGGTGCATCGCCTCGATCAATGGTGCTGCGCCATATCCCCAGCCGATCCGCTCGGCGGCAAGGCCATAGATTTTGGAAAATGTCCGCGTGATCAGCACATTGGGCGCGCTCATCGCCAGCGCCAGTCCCGCATCGTCATCCTCCGGCTCGATATATTCGGCATAGGCCTGGTCGATCACCAGCAGCACATGGCCGGGCAAGCTGGCATACAGCCTTGCGATTTCAGCGCGCGGCGTGAAGGTGCCGGTCGGGTTGTTGGGATTGGCAAGGAACACCACCCGAGTGCGATCCGTGACGCAGGCCAGGATCGCATCGACATCCGTTGCGTAATCGCTGTCCGGTGCAATCACCGGGGTTGCGCCCACCCGTCGCGCCGCGATTTCATACACCGCAAAGCCGTAATGAACGAAGATTACCTCGTCCCCCGGCCCGGCAAACGCACCGGCGGCCAGGTGCAGCACATCATCCGATCCCGTGCCATAAATGACCCGCATCGGATCAAGCCCATAGGTATCCGCCACTGCCTCTCGGAGTATCGTCGCACCCGGATCAGGATAGCGATCGAGCGACGCATGCCCTGCTTCAAACGCGGCGCGGGCATGCGGGCTGGTGCCCAGCGGGTTTTCGTTCGCAGAGAGCTTGACGAGCTTGCGCCCGTCATCCGCGGTTGAGCGGCCGGGCACATAGGGCGCGATGGCCATCACCCAATCTTTGGGGATGGGGGCGTTGGGGGCGGGCGAGGTCATTCCCCGCGCATAGCGCTCGCCACCCGACATTGACAAGGCAAGCGCCACGGCCCTAGCGCCCGGCCTATGTCTGACGACGCACGTTTCGGGCTCAGCCGCACGATCACCCTGGCCGGGCCGCTGCGGCTCGACGGGGGCAATCTGCTGTCGCCAGTTGATATCGCCTATGAAACTTACGGCGATCTGGCTGCCGATGGCGGCAACTCCGTCCTGATTTGTCATGCGCTGACCGGCGATCAGCATGTCGCGAGCAACCATCCGCTGACCGGCAAGCCCGGCTGGTGGACGCGGATGGTCGGGCCGGGCAAGCCAATCGATCCGGCCCGCCACTTCATCATCTGCGCCAATGTGCTGGGCAGCTGCATGGGATCATCCGGCCCGGCCAGCATCAACCCGGCGACCGGCCAGCCATGGGGCATGGCGTTTCCCGTCATCACCATCCGCGACATGGTGCGCGCGCAGGCGATGCTGCTCGATCATCT
Organism: Sphingomonadales bacterium; assembly: GCA_038319335.1. GTDB lineage: Bacteria > Pseudomonadota > Alphaproteobacteria > Sphingomonadales > Sphingomonadaceae > Sphingomonas. Next base: position 8,879 of record JBBQDD010000026.1, on the reverse strand, counting down.
GGGCGTGGGGTGCTTGCGCGCCGTGGTGGGCGGATCGATGGGGGGCATGCAGGCGCTCAGCTGGCCCGCAACCTTTCCGGACCGGGTTCGCGCCGCCGTCGTCATCGCGTCCACCGCGCGGCATACCGCCCAGAACATCGCCTTTCACGAAGTCGGTCGCCAGGCGGTGATGGCCGATCCGTGCTGGCAGGGCGGTGCCTATTACGCCAGTGGCGAACCGCCTGCCGCCGGGCTGGCCGTGGCGCGGATGGCAGCGCACATCACCTATCTGTCCGAAGCCGGTCTCACCGAGAAATTCGGACGGCGGTTGCAGGCCAGGGAAGCCAAGAGCTTCGGCTTCGACGCTGATTTCCAGGTCGAAAGCTATTTGCGGCACCAGGGGATCAGCTTCACCGATCGGTTCGATGCCAATTCGTACCTGTTTATCACCCGCGCGATGGACTATTTCGACTTGGCAGAGGAACATGGCGGCATGCTCGCCAACGCCTTTCGCAGCACGGCAGCGCGGTTTTGCCTGGTCAGCTTCGATACCGACTGGCTGTACCCCACCGCCGAATCGCGCAGCATCGTCCATGCCCTGAACGCCAGCGGCGCGGCGGCAAGCTTTGTCGAGCTATCGAGCCCCTATGGCCATGACGCCTTCCTGCTTGATTCGCCCGAGTTGAACCGGGTGGTCGACGGTTTCCTGAGGTCGGTGGCATGAGCTTGCGCCCTGATCTTGCGATCATCGCGGGCAATGTCGCGGCGGGCGCACGCGTGCTTGATATCGGCTGCGGTGACGGCCAGTTGATGGCGGCGTTGCGGGACGAGCGCCAGGTCGATGCGCGCGGGCTGGAGATTGATGCGGGCAATGTCGCCGCCGCCGTCGCGCGCGGGCTATCAGTGGTGCAGGGCGATGCCGACCGCGACCTGGCCGATTATCCCGACGCGAGTTTCGATTACGCGATCCTGAGCCAGACGCTGCAAACCGCCCGCGCGCCCGATGTGGTGCTTGATCACCTGCTGCGGATCGGGCGGCAGGCGTTCGTCTCCTTCCCCAATTTCGCGCATTGGCGCGTGCGCGCGTCGCTGCTTTGGGGTGGGCGGATGCCGGTAACCCGGCTGCTGCCCGAACGCTGGTACGATACGCCCAATATCCACCATGTTACCGTCGACGATTTTCGCGCGTTCGTGAAGGAACGCGGCGTGACGGTGGAAGGGGCCTGGTTCCTGTCAGACGGGAAACGCACCACATCGGCGGCGGCGAATTTCCTGGCCGAACATGCGGTGTTTTTGCTGCGGCGGTAAAGGAGGAGGGTACCCCTCAACCGATCCTCCCGCGGCCACGCCGGATAGGCTTACGTCAATGCCGGAAATGCCGCATCCCGGTAAACACCATGGCCAGCCCCGCGGCATCGGCGGCCGCAATCACCTCTGCGTCGCGGATTGAGCCGCCGGGCTGGATCACGGCGGTGGCGCCTGCCTCCACTGCTGCCAGCAGACCGTCGGCAAAGGGGAAGAATGCGTCTGAGGCGACCGCTGATCCAATCGTGCGGGGCTGCGGCCAGCCCGCCTTGTCAGCGGCGTCGCGGGCTTTCCATGCGGCGATTCGCGCTGATTCCAGCCGGTTCATCTGCCCCGCACCAATCCCGGCGGTCGCACCATCCTTGGCATAGACGATCGCGTTGGACTTCACGTGCTTGGCCACCGTCCAGGCAAACAGGCAGTCGGCCAGCTCCTGTTCGGTGGGCGCGCGTGCCGTCACCACTTTCAGGTCGTCACGGGTGATGATGTCGCTGTCGCGCGACTGGATGAGGAAACCGCCAGCGATTGATTTCTGCATGCGGCCCCGCCGCGCAGGATCAGGCAATGCCCCGGTCAGCAACAGCCGCAGGTTCTTCTTGGCGGCAAAAACCGCCCGCGCGCCTGCATCGGCATCGGGCGCGACCACGACTTCGGTGAAAATCCCGGAGATTGCGATCGCCGTCGCTTCATCAAGCGGCCGGTTGACCGCGATAATCCCGCCAAAGGCCGAAACCGTGTCGCAAGCAAAGGCCGCCTGATAGGCCGCTATCAGCGTGTCGGCACTCGCCACGCCGCACGGGTTGGCGTGCTTGACGATGACCACCGTCGGCGGCCCATCGCGAAATTCGCTGATCAGCTCAAGCGCCGCATCGGCATCGTTATAATTGTTGTAGCTGAGTTCCTTGCCCTGGATCTGGCGGGCCTGGACGATGCCGTTTGCCCCGCCCCCCGCTTGCGCATAGAGCGCCGCGATCTGGTGCGGGTTCTCGCCATAGCGAAGCTCGGCCTGCTTGATCATCGGCAGCGTCACGCGATCAGGAAAACGCTGGCCCTGGTCGACATGCGCGAACCAGCCGGCAATCGCGGCGTCATAGGCAGCGGTTGCCGCAAACGCCTTGGCGGCCAGCCGCTTGCGATCATCAAGGCTGGTCTGCCCGGTGGCGACCAGCGCATAATCCGCCGGATCAGTGACAATCGCCACAAAGGCGTGGTTTTTCGCCGCCGAGCGCACCATCGACGGCCCGCCGATATCGATATTCTCGATCACTTCGTCGCGGCCAGCGCCGCGCGCCACCGTCGCCCCGAACGGATACAGGTTCACCACCACCAGATCGATTGCACCGATGCCATGTTCCAGCATCGATGCGACATGCGCGGGATCATCGCGCACGGCCAGCAGGCCGCCATGCACCACCGGGTGCAGCGTCTTCACGCGCCCGTCCATCATTTCGGGAAAGCCGGTCAGGTCGCTGATGTCGCGCACCGCCAGCCCGGCAGCCCGCAGCGCGCTGGCGGTGCCACCCGTCGACACCAGTTCCACACCGTGCGCGGCGAGCGCGTGGCCCAGATCAACAATTCCCGTCTTGTCGGATACCGACAGCAGCGCACGGGTGATGGGGATTGATGTCATCGTGGTGGAACCCTTTTCAGAACCAGCACCCCCTGCCCGCTCAGTTCGCGCGCTTCAAGGCCCAGCTGACATTGGCACCGCCCGCCGGGGCTTCCCCCGTCACGATCAATTGCTGCGTGGCTTGCGGGCAGCCATCGCCATCGACCCAAAGGCTGTCCTCCACGGCCAGCGCCCCGCCCCGGCAGCGGAACTGCCATAGCCCCGCCCCGGGCAAGCGCAACAAGGCGGCCTGGCCATCCGCCGTTGGTGACACTTCAACGCCAACCCCCAGGTGAAAGCGGATCGCAAATGGCGTGATTCCCGTCTTGCGCTTGCGCCCGACGGGCAACAGCATGTCCTCCCCCCGCAGATCGCGCCCGTCGCTTGACAGGATCAGCTGGCGGCGGTGGAGAAAACCAAAGCGGCGGGCATAGCCATCATGGCTCGCCTCGATCCGGCTGGACGTATCGCTTTCCTGGCGGCTCAGTTCCACCTCCCCCACGCCGCGCCCCAGCGTGCCGTCGCTGTGGATGGCGGTGGAGTTGCTGTCGCCGACCACCAGCGTCGAATGCGCCGCCGTGGTCCGCAATCCCTCCGCCAGCGCGGCGGGCACTTGCGCCGATATCGTCCGGGCGCCGCCGCAATTGACGATCAGCCGGTGCGGCCCATCGGAGAATTCAAACGCCAGCGTCGATCCGCACCCGGCCTCCACCAGGCGCGCAACGGGCGGGGGGGCTGCATCGATGATCGCCACGCTGCGCCCCGCGGCCAGCCGCTGATAGCCCCAATCTCGCGCCTGCCGCAGCGGCCGCGTGCGCACGCCGGTGGCGGCAATCACCTGATCGATCACACTGCCCGGCACCGGCCCGCCGCCCTGCCAGCTCGATAGCCCCTTGTCGGCATGGCAGACCCCCAGCAGCGCGGGCACCATGGCGTCAATCGTGGCACCCAGCCGCGCCGGTGGCTCCAGCCGTCGCGCGGCATAGGCTTCGCGCAGCGCGGTGAGCAGCATGATGATATCGAGCTGGGCAGCGGGCGAGCGCGCCACCGATCCGCCATCGGCAAATACCGATGCGTCGATCGCCCGCACCAGCCCGGCCTCCCCCATTTTACGGCGCACATCGCCCGCCGGGATCATCAGCCCGGCACACACCACGCCGCACCAGGCGGCAATCCGCGGCGCACCCGGCGGCACCTTGTCTGCACAGCGATCAAGATGCCGCGCACCGCGCGCCAGCGTGTTGAGCACCAGCGAGCGGTACACAAGATCAGTTGACGACAGGATCAGTGGCGCATGCGCCGTCCACGCCATGATCCGCCGACCCCAATGGTCAGCGCGCCAGGCGGGCTCCGCCACGGTATCGGCATGCCCGGCCAGCCAGGCGCGCATCATCTGTTCCGCAATCGGAGCGGCCTGCGCCCGGGTAGCCACGCTGGACAGATCACGCAGCCAGGCGGCGCTGTGGATGTAATCGGCAAAGCGCTTCGAGAAATCGGGTTTGGCCAGGTTGAGCGCGGTCATCGCCCGCGCCTCGCCCGCCACATTCACCATGCCCTCCAGCAAGGCCGCACCGCGCTTCAGATCACCCAGAAACGGATCATCGGGCACCGCGATCAGCTTCAGCGGGTGGCGACCCTTCAATCGCAGCCCATGGATCGGCGTGCGCCAGGTGAGCCGGTGGAGCCGCTCCGCCAATTGCTGCGACAGCGACAATCCCTTGTCGCCCCCCAGCCGAACCAGCCGCTTGCCCTCTTCGATGCCGTCGGTGCCGGTATCGCGGTCATCAACGTCGATCATCCACCGCGCAGCGCAGCGATATTGGCGGCATAGCACGCCGCCCCGCCCCTGAACGCCGCCGTGCCCGCCACCAGCGCATCGGCCCCGGCATCAATACAGGCACGGGCAATGGCCGGATCGACGCCGCCATCCACCTCCAGGTCAATCGGCTTGCCCAGCTTGGCGATCATCTTGGCAATCGCCTCAATCTTGCGGAGTTGCGAGGTGATGAAGCTTTGTCCGCCAAAGCCGGGGTTCACACTCATCACCAGCACCAAATCAACCTCCTCCAGCACATAATCGAGCATCTTGGCGGGGGTGGCGGGGTTCAGCACGACGCCGGCGCGCTTGCCCAGCGCCTTGATGCGCTGGATGGTGCGGTGCAGATGCGGCCCGGCCTCCGGGTGCACGGTGATGGTATCGGCACCGGCTTCCGCAAAGGCATCCAGATAGGCGTCGACGGGTGAGATCATCAAATGCACGTCGAACGGCAGCGCGGTGTGCGGGCGCAGCGCCTTCACCACCGCCGGGCCGATCGTGATGTTGGGCACGAAATGGCCGTCCATCACATCGACATGAATCCAGTCCGCGCCTGCGGCATCAATCGCGCGGATTTCATCCCCCAATCGGGCGAAATCGGCGGACAGGATGGAGGGTGCGATACGGACGGGGTGTGGCATGACGGGCATGTAGCAGAGTGTCGCGTGCCCGCAAGATTGGCGATCAGGCTTTGCGCATTAGCCGCACGATGAAAAACCCGTCGCATCCGCCCTTGTCCGCGCCCGGCTGAGCAAGCGTGCCGGGCAGGGTGCGCAGCCAGCCGCCAGGGGTCGCGGTCATCCCGTCGGGCAGTTCATCCGCGCGTACCGGATCAATCGCAAAATCAGCCCGCGCCGCCAGCAACGCGTCCAGCTGCGCCTCGCCCTCCGCCGGTTCCAGCGAGCAGGTGGCGTAGACCAAAGTCCCGCCGGGCCGCACCCAATCCGCCGCGCGCGCCAGCAACCGAGTTTGCAGCGCGGTCATCTCGGCGATCTGTGAGGGCAGCACGCGGTGGAGCACATCGGGGTGGCGCCGGAAAATGCCCGTCGCGCTGCACGGCGCATCGATCAGCACAGCATCGGCGGGGGCCTTGGGCGACCATTTCAGCGCATCCGCCGTGACAATATTGGCCTGCAACTGCGTACGTTCCAGATTATCACGAAGTCGCGCGAGACGACTTTCGTTGTTGTCCACCGCCGTCACCTTCCAGCCCGCCGCCGCCAGCTGCAGCGTCTTGCCCCCCGGCGCGGCGCAGACATCGATGGCGTTACCCGCGCCTGCACCAATCAGCCGCGCGGCGAGCGATGCCGCCAGATCCTGCACCCACCAGCTGCCATCCCCAAACCCCTCCATATCGGGGATCGCGGCATGATCGGCCAGGCGCAGATGGCCGGGCATCAGGCTGATGCCGCCCAGTCGCGCGGCCAGATCGGCCGTCTGCGCCGGATCGGCCAGCGTGATATCAAGCGCGGGCGGCAAAGCGAGACCGCGTTCGGCCGCAGCAAGCACATCATCCCCCCATGCCGCCTGCCAGCGCAGCGCGACCGGCACCGGCAGCGATGGATGCTCCGGCAGGGCCGCAGCGCCGCGCATCAAGGTGCCGAACACGCCGTGGACCAGCTTGCGCGGGCCACCATCGACCAGCGGCAGCACGGTGGAGATCGCGGCATGCGGCGGCGTGCCCAGCGCCAGCGCCTGAACCAGCGCGATCCGCAGGGCCATCCGCGCCTTGGCATCATCCGGCAGCGCGCGCTGGGTGGCCGAATCGATCAGCGCGTCCAGATCACCCATCCGCCGCAGCGTTTCAGCGGCAATCGCATGCACCAGCGCACGATCATCAGCCCGTGATATCTCGCGGCTGGCTGGCCCCAGCGCCTGTTCCAGCGGCGTGCCCCGCCGCGTCACCGCATCCAGCACCCGCAACGCCGCCCGCCGAACCGCCACGCCGGGCGCGTCTTCAGATGATGCGGGGGCGGATGAGCCTACAGGCTTTGGGGCAGATTGAGGGGGACGCACTTGCAACGGCTCCTGACATGCCCGATTTTACAGGCACATTGATTTGGAGAACCGCCATGGGCCAGCGCCCGCCCCATGTGAAGCCGCCCGAACATCTTTCCCCCAACCCGCCCCTGCCCGTGGCCGAGCCGGTGGTGGCTGCTGAAGCGGGGGAAGACCCGCTGGGGCTTAACCCGGTGCGCTATGGGGATTGGGAGTTGAAGGGGATTGCGATCGATTTCTGAAGCCTGTGCCGATGCGGCACGGCATGAAAAACCAGGGCACTCGTGGTGAAGTCGGACGTGACAAGGGTGGAGTTACTGCCCGGTTGCAATTAAGGAACCCGCATAACCAGTTGAGGAATGGCGTGTGGGGATTTGGGCTCGTCGCGAAAAGAAGAAGCTGCAGATTCTCACGCGATTGGTTGATGATCAGAGTCGGCCTACCCTGAACGCGCTGGCAGATATCGCCAAAAATGTGCGGCTGATCGAGCTCAACGTGAAGTCGTTCGGCTATGAACTGGCACGCCGCCTGGCGCAGGACCTTCCGGTTCGAACAGATACCGTCGCCAGCTTTGTAGGATTGCAATCAAAGGCCTCTACCCAGGCCGACATCGAAAGCGAATGGTCCGCCCATTGGGCCGCGCAGATCAAGACGCCCATCGTATACCACCGCAAGCTTTGGGAGCTCGCCTACGTCCTTCAGGCGATTTACGAACATGGTCATCTGTCCGATGGGGCAAGGGGCCTCGGCTTTGGCTGCGGCAGGGAGCCAATTGCAAGCTACTTGGCAAGCCATGGGGTGAGAGTGATCGCCACGGATTTGCCGCATGAACAGGCCAGGGAACGTGGCTGGGTGGCGAGCAACCAGCATGTCGACAGCCTGGAATCGGTGTATTTTGCGCATCTGGTGGATCGCGACGTGTTTGACGCGCTTGTCGGATCAGCGTTCGCCGATATGAACGACATTCCCGACGATCTGACCGGATTTGATTTTTGCTGGTCGACCTGCGCGATGGAGCATCTGGGCAGCATTCAGCAGGGGCTGGATTTCGTTGAAAACTCGCTGGCGACTTTGCGCCCCGACAGGCTTGCGGTGCACACGATGGAATTCAACGTCGAGTCCGATGGACCGACGATCGACAATTGGCCGACCGTGCTTTTTCAACGAAAACATCTTGAACAGCTGGCAGCCAGGCTGCGCGCCAAGGGCCATCAGGTTGCCGATTTCAACTTTGATGTGGGGAACCAGCCGATGGATAACTTCATCGACGTTCCACCCTGGCTGCACGATCTTCCCCAGGAGCATACAGACCGGCTGGGAAAGCCATCCCACCTGAAGCTGGGCATCGACGGGTTTGTAGCGACCTGTTTTGGGTTGATCGTGAAAAAGGCCGGTTAAGCTGACGGGGTAGGCGCGGGCGTTTCGCGCTACGGCCATTCGAATTCCGGCGCGTCGAATGCCTGCCCGCCGCCCTAATCCTCGCCCCGCAGCGGTCGCGCCAGCAGCGCTTCTACTACGCGGGCCACCGGCGTTCCTTCCAGCAACGCGCACACCGCTGCCACTACCGGCATATCCACCCCCGCCGCGCTCGCCGCCTCGCGCAACACCGGCGCGGTGGATGCCCCTTCGGCGACGCTGCGTTTGTCGGCGAGCATTTCTGCCGCACTCTTCCCCTGGCCCAGCCCCACCCCCAGCGAAAAATTGCGGGAGTTGGTGGAGGAACAGGTCAACACCAGATCGCCCAGTCCCGACAGCCCGGTGAGGGTTTCCGCCCTTGCCCCCCGCGCCAGTCCAAACCGCGTCATTTCCGCAAAGCCGCGCGCGATCAGGGCGGCGCGGGCGTTCTGGCCGAGCCCTGCGCCCTCCACCACGCCGCATGCAATCGCCAGCACGTTCTTCACCGCGCCGCCAATCTCTGCGCCCACCACGTCGCTTGACAGATAGGGCCGCAAAGCGGGGCCAGCGAGCCGATCCGCCAGCCGCGCGCCCAGGGCCGCATCGGCGCACGCCAGGGTCACCGCCGTCGGCAGGCCAGCCGCCACTTCATGGGCAAAGGTAGGCCCGGACAGAACGGCAATGGGCGCGCTGGGGTGCAGCTGCGCCGCCACTTCGCCCACCAGCAACCGCGTGCCCGCCTCTATCCCCTTGGCGCACAGCACCAGCGGGGTGGTG
>JBBQDD010000025.1:0-15881 GCA_038319335.1 Sphingomonadales bacterium | reverse complement strand
GGGCTTGTCGGGCACCGCCGTCAGCGTGATTTTCGCTTCGTTCTTGTCATGGGCGATGCCGGTGATCAGCTGTCGTTCCATATCGTCTCCTATCTCGTCATCGCCGACGATCATGGTGCCGGGCAGCGTATCTGCCGTGGCTGAGTTATTGGGATCATCAAAGCTGGAGAGCACCTGAATGCGCACTCCTTCCTTCATTGCCAGCCCCACCGATCGGGTCTGGAGCACCTTGGCCCCCACGCTGGCGAGCTCGAGCATTTCTTCATACGTCACCCGGCTCAGCTTGCGGGCGCGCGGCACAATGCGCGGATCGGTGGTGTAGACGCCGTCGACATCGGTATAGATATCGCAGCGATCAGCCTTCACCGCCGCCGCCACCGCCACCGCCGACGTGTCCGATCCGCCACGGCCCAGCGTTGCCACCCGGCCAGCATCCGTCATCCCCTGAAAGCCCGGGCTCACCGCCACCTCGCCTGCTTCCATCGCCGCGACCAGCGCCAGCGTATCCACATCGTCGATCCGAGCGACGGCGTGCGCGCTCGACGTGCGCAGCGGCAATTGCCAGCCGAGCCAGCTGCGCGCGGGCACGCCGGCTGCCTGCAGCGCAATGGCCAGCAGCCCGCTGGTCACCTGTTCACCGCTGGCGACCACCACGTCATATTCCGCCGGATCATAAAGCGGTGACGCCTCCCGGCAGAAATTGACCAGCCGGTCCGTCTCCCCGGCCATCGCAGAGACGACCACCGCCACCTGATGCCCTGCCGCGACTTCGCGTTTCACCCGCGCAGCCACGTTCCTGATCCGCTCGATCCCGGCCATCGACGTGCCCCCGAACTTCATCACGATACGGGCCATGGGGACCGGAATTCCTTGGGTTGGAAAGGGGGCGCTGATAAGTGGGGGGCATGACAATGGCAAGCGACTCCACAACCGGCCCTACCACGATCAACCCGCAAGAGGCCGCCCATTTCGGCAAATTGGCGGCTGAGTGGTGGGATCCCAAGGGATCGTCGGCGATGCTCCACCGGCTCAACCCCGCCCGGCTGGGGTTCATCCGCGCCGCCGCCGATGCGCATTGGCAACTGGACGGGCGCAGCTTTACCCCGCTGGCGGGCAAGAGCGCGCTTGATGTCGGCTGCGGGGCGGGCCTGTTGTGCGAGCCGCTCGCCCGGCTGGGCGCAAAGGTGACGGGGCTGGACGCCGCGCCTGAAAATATCGCCGCCGCGCGCGCGCATGCCGCGCAATCAGGCCTGGCGATTGATTACCGCGCGGGCAGCGTGGAAAATCTGGGGCTTGAGCGCTTCGATCTCGTCACATCGATGGAGGTAATCGAGCACGTCACCGATCCCGCGGCCTTCATCGCCGGGCTGGCGGGCGCGCTGGCCGACGGAGGCCTGCTGATCCTCTCCACCCCCAACCGCACCCCCCTGTCGCGCCTGGGGCTGATCACCGTGGCTGAGGGGCTAGGCCAAATCCCGCGCGGCACGCACGACTGGTCAAAATTCATCACCCCCGATGAACTGACGACGCTGGTGGAAACCGCAGGCCTGCGCGTCACCGACACACGGGGCCTGAGCTTTTCCCCCGCCAAGGGTTTCGTGGTGGGCGACGATATGAAGCTGAATTATTTGATGACGGCGGTTCAGCAATAAATCCTCCCCGGCACGGGGAGGTGGCAGCCAAAGGCTGACGGAGGGGGAGCGCCACCAAACGCACCCCATGTAGAGGACCCCCTCCACCATTTGCCGGAAGAGGCAAATGGTCCCCCTCCCCGTGCCGGGGAGGATCATCACCACATTGAGTTCCGCCCGCGCATCACGGTTGCGCTCATGAGGCCGGATCATTTGATGGCAGCGCTAAACGGCAATTGTCGGTGGGGGTGAGGCGGGAAATGGTTAGAAGCCGTCATGTCATAGAGCGTTGACGAAGCAAATGAACCTATTCTGCTGCTGATCTCCGTGTCCGACGCGCGATGGTTAGCCCGATCAGCCCAACCACTATCAGGAAAAACGCGATTACTGAGGCTGCTATACGGTTTAATCCTGCCTCCTCTCCGATGCCGGCCCGCGAGTCCCAGAGAACCAGTTCGGGATGAGCTTCATTAAGGTTAGGCACCGCTGTCATGGTGCGGGTCGCAACAGTATAAGTCATATCTTTTCGTAATGAGACAAAAGGCCCGTACCATAGAAAATGCTTACCGTCATATGATCCGCCCACCCCCTCCACGATGAGTGTCGCTGGGTCACTTTTCTCGCCTTCCAAGCGGAACGCTATCCTCAGCGGTGTGGTACGAGTACATTCCGGTTGCGAGAACTTTTCGTCGTTTGCCAAACAGGGAGCCAATGCTTTTGCTTCGGCTTCGCCCATACGGACGCCAACAATGAAGTTACCCGTATAAGGTGGGCTCAGCGTTGCCTGATTTACGCCACCCTCACGCAATTCGATCTTACCAAGCGTCCAAATGCCATCAGGACGATAGATCACAAAAGCGTAAATGACGATCATGACTGCCGCAATAATCGGCCAGTAATACCACCTTAAAAGGATCGTTCTGCTAACGAGCATCCTACATTCTTACGCTGAGCACGAATGTCCGCAAGTGGGCGCTAGCGGAACATTCAGGTTATGATCTGGCGACCTGCTCTTTAACCCGATCGCCCCTCACCCCATCACATTCCGCCCGCGCATCACTGTGGCGCTATGCCCCACGCTCGCGGCGGTGGACTTTGCCTTGATCGTATCGACGAAAATCCAGTCGTTCGTCACCCGCGTCGGCGTGATTGTCATCGCCATATAGCCGCGGCGGCTGGTGTCGCACCATTTCAGCTCCGGGTTCGTCTCGACAAGCGCCTTGGCGACAATCTTCGGATCAATGCCAATCGCGCTTTCAAAGCCGGGGGAGGTGACGCCCTGGCCGGCAAATTCAACGCCCGCAGGCTTGCCGTTCTGCCCCAGATCATAGGCCCAGGCATTGTGGCTGTCGCCCGAGATGACAATCAGGTTCGATCCCATCGCCTGCGCCGATTTCAGGAAGCGGGCGCGGGCCGCCGGATAGCCGCCCCAGCTGTCGAAATTGAATGGCAGCCCGGCCTTGGTCGCCATCATGCCTGCCGACATATAGGCCTTGGCACGCGGATCGGCATTGGGGGAAAGCCAGCTGGCGGCGCTCAGCGGTGTTTCGGTATTGCCCATGATCGTGCCGAAGCCGACCACCTGCCATTTGGTGCCGCCCTTCACCGACGCGCGCATCGCATGCGCCAGCCAATCCTCCTGCTGCGATCCCATCATCGTCGCTGCCGGATCCTGCCAGCTGCCATCGCGGAACGCGGCCAGCGCCTTGGCCGGATCGGGCTTGAACAGGAATGGCGCAAGTTCGGCCTGTTTGGTGCGGGCCAGCACGCGCGTTTCGGTGCGGAACAGCGTGGCGAGCGTGCCGATTTCATAGGCTTTCCACGGTTCGTCGGAAACCGGCATCCATTCACGGTACGCCTGCATCGCCGCGGCGCGCCGCGCATTCCATTCGCCTTCGTTCTTCTGGTGGTTCTGCGCGCCCCCTTCCCAGCTGTCATTCGCTGATTCGTGATCGTCCCACTGGACGATCATCGGCACCAGGCTGTGCAGCTTTTGCAGATCGGGGTCGCTGCGATAGCTGGCATAGCGCAGCCGGTAATCGGCCAGCTGGACAATCTCCGTCGCAGGCAGCGGCTGGCGACCGGCCACCGCATCCTTCAGCGCGGGATAATCACCCGTTTGATATTCATAGAAATAATCGCCCAAATGGATGGCGAGATCGAAATCATCGCGCAGCGCGGCATGAGCATAGGCGTTGAAATAACCGAACGGCAGGTTCGAACACGAAAAAATCGCTGCCTTGAATGATGGTGCCAGCCCGGCAGGCAGCGTTTTGGTGCGGCCAACCGGCGAAAAGCTGCCATCGGGGGCGACAAAGCGGAAATAATAGCGCGTGCCGGGCTTCAGCCCCGAAACCGTGATCTTGCTGGTGAAATCGCGCCAGTCACCCGTAATCTGCGCGCCGCCCGAAACCACGCGCGCGAAACTGGCCGTTTCCGAAATCTCCGCCGTCAGCCGCGCCGAATCGCCCGTCATCGGCACATAGCGCGTCCACAGCAGCACCGAATCCGCGGTTGGCTCGCCACTGGCCACCGAATGGGTAAAGCCGCGCGCGTCAGTAACGTTGGGGGTCTGCGCGAAACCGGGGATCGCAAAGGCGCCAAGCCCAATCGACCCGGTGACCATGAACGAACGGCGATCAATGCGGATGGTCATGCTGTCTCTCCCCTGGCCTTATGCCCTTGGTTGCTGGCTGGCCATTGCACGGCGACATGGACGATATGTGACAGGATTAGGCAATAGGAACTTTGGCGCGCGTTTGGACAGCGGCGCTGACAACGGGCATGGGGAATAGCGACAATGACCAGCGCGCCGCTATCCACCCCCCGCCGCCAGCCGCCGCCCCCGGCGATCAGGATTGTGGCGGTAGTGGTGCTGGCGGGCGTGCTGATGGTGCTCGCGATGGCCCGGCCCATCGACCATGATGAAAGCCAATATGTCGCAGCCGCAGTGCTGGCCTGGGGCAGGCTGCCCTACCGCGATTTCGCCTATCTGCAGACGCCGCTCCAGCCGCTGATGTTTGCGCCGGTCGCTGCGCTGGCAGGGCTGGCGGCCTATCCCGCGCTTCGGCTGGTGAATGCGCTGCTGGGTTCGTTCACCATTGTCGCTGTGTATGCAGCGGCGCGGGCGGGCGGTGCGCCGTCTAGGCTGGCGCTCGCCGGTGCCGGGTTGTTCGCCACATGCGATATCTTTTTGTTCAGCGTGTCCGTTGCCCGCAACGACGCCCTGCCCGCCGCGATGCTGGCCGGGGCGTGCTGGCTGATCGTCCGGGCAGCGTCTGGCGAGGGCAGCAATCGTGCCGCGGCCTTCACCGGTCTGCTGCTGGCGGGCGCTGCCGCCGCCAAGATATCCTATGCGCTGCCCGCTGCGGCTTACGGGGTTTACGCCCTGGCTGATCGCCGCCACCGGCCCGCGGCGCTGGCGCTGGGGGAGGCACCGGTGGTCGCGCTGGTCGGCTGGCTATGGGCACTCGCACCCGGCGCATTCTGGTTCGACGTCATCGTCTTTCCCGCGCAAGCACCGATCGACTGGTACGCCGCCGGCCCAAATGCCGCGAAATTGTCGCTCTCCGCCAAATTGCTGGACACGCTAAAGTTCTTAGCGTTGGGCCCGGCTTTGCTAGCGGTGTGGGCCGTCATGCACCACAATTTTTCGCAGGGTCGGCCACACCCTCGAACCCGGGCGCTGGACATGCTGATCGTGGCGGGGCTGGTCGCAGCGCTGCTCCCCGCGCCGACCTGGCGGCAATATCTGCTGCCGATGCTGCCGGCGCTGTTCATCCGCCTGAGCATTGCCTGGCATGCCCGCCCGCCAAGCCGTGTTCAGCGGATTGCGGCGATCATCCTTGCCAGCGCGGGGCTTGCGCCGTCGGTTGAAGCTCTTGCGCTTGCCGCGCGAAACGGCCTGCCGATGGCGGTCGCCGCGCACGAAAGCAGCGCCATTGCCGCAGCGCTGGACGCCGCCGCCATCACCGGCCCGGTCGCCACGCTGTCACCGCAATTCGTGCCGGGCGCGGCGCGAGCGATAGACCCGCTATTTGCCACCGGGCCGTTTTTCTATCGCAGCCATGACGTGCTGGGCGCAGCGCAGGCGCGGCGCTGGCAGATGATCGCAGGCCATCCGGCGCTGCCCGTTACACCCCCGCCTGCCGCCCTGCTGATCGGCGGCGAAGACCGCTGGACGAGCGGCGACGGAGCGGTGGACGCGGCATTGCGCCGCCATCCGCCCTTTGATCACTGGCAACAACTGCCGCTCGCCAGTCACCGCTTTCGGCTATACGCCCCGCGACCGACCAACCAATAGCAATCCGCTATTCATTGCCCTTGATCGGCCCAAGCCCGCTTAACCCGCGCAGATACTGCACCCTGATCGTCGTGGCGGTAATGCCCGCACCCACGTCGATCGTGGCGGTGCCAAGCTTGGGCCGCGCTGCACCGATACGGACGTTGCTTGGCACGCCGCCGCCATCGCGCCAAAAATTGAATTTGTTCTTCCCATCACGATCATGGGTGAAGAACAGCGCGTAGCGGCCGGGCTTTGGCACCTTGATGCACATCACCACCGGCCCCGATGGCGGCACTGCAGCCCACACGCGGCGGAACGTTTTCCCCTCCGCGAGCAGCCGGGTATCGTCCTTCAAAAAATCATCCTCGGTAGCGGGATAAAGCTCCAGCTTTGTGCGACCGCTACGGTCCTTCAACCCGGTAATCGACGCCTGGATCGCCGGGCCATCGCCTTCGGCGCAAGCCGCCGCGTCCTGCCCGCCGATGCGGAGCCCGGCCGCTGCCGCAGGGGATGTCGCCGTCCCGATCAGCGCCAAAGTGAGAAGGGTGTATTTCATACGCGATTCCTAAATAACGAAAGCAGGCCGAACCCGGCGACAAGCGCGGCATGAACCAGAAGTGTCAGCGCCGCCGTCACCGCCAGCAGTGCCGACAGGCCGCCCCCAGTACCGATCAAGGTGATCGCAAAATTGGCGAAAAGAAGGTCTTTGTTCGGCACGAGCGGCAATCGTGACACGATCATCCGCCCGGCTGCCAGCATCAGCCACACCCCTGTCGGGATTTCCGGCAGCGCAAAATGCCACGCCAGGGCGAGCATGGCCGCGCCGATCAGCAGGCGGGCGACGTGCACCGCCATGATCCACCACAGCTGGCGGCACGGGAGCGTGAACACACCCTGCGCAAAGATCAGCACGGGCAGCGATATCGCCACCAGGATCGCGGCAGACCACGCCAACAGGCGGAAATCTGCGGGTTGCAGCAGGTTTTTCGCAAAGGGCACGGCCAACAGCACCAGCGCAAGCGTAACGGCATTTCCCGCCATGGCGGAAAGGATGCTGACATCCTTTATCGCCCCGAACGGTGCCGCCACAATCCGCGTCCGGGCGCTCGCCCAGGCGAAAAAATAGGCTTCCCCTGAATAGCCGATGACGATTTCATTCGCGATCCGCTTTTTGAACAGCGCGGCCAGCCCCGCGATCGGCAAGTGCCACAATCGCCTGAAAATGACATAATCGCCAATCGGCAGTGCGACATACACCAGCGCAAATGCAAGGTAGAAGGCTGGGTTGGCCGGCAGCGCGTGGCGCAACCCATCCAGCCCGCCGCCTACCAGCCCACGCGCCAGACCGGCGATCATCGCGATCGTCAGCACCGCCCCTGCAATCGCGGGCCAGCGGATCGGTGGCAAAAAAATTGCGGCTGTCGCCACTATCGCGGGAACTTCATGGCGTGATCTGCGCTTTGCACGATTGGGCAGGGAAATGCCCGGAAGAGGGAACATCAACTGCAGGGGGGAACGAAGGATAACAGCGTAACCGCGGTTGAGCGTTGAGGTTCCCTGAACAGCTTGCTTGCCCGGTAACCATCAACACCCACCGCACACACCGCCACCGGTTCCTGAATCGCCGGTGAAGTGCACAGAGTTCAAAAGTTCGATTGTCACTTATCTGGGATAAGGCCCTGTTCAACACAAGATGATGACCGGCAACAGCCCTTACGCTGCGCATATCCTGTCCGTCGCCCAAACGCTTCGCGGCGGCGGGGTGGAGCGCAGCTTGTTGAAACTGGCGGCCGGTTGGCTCGATGCGGGCCGACGCGTCACGCTGTTGGTCGGCAAGGCGGATGGCCCGTTGATGGCAGAGTTGCCGCCCGGCATCGGCATCATCGAACGCGGATCGGCGGCCTTCACTGATCTGCACGTCCTGCACGCCGTCGCCAGAGACGTGCGGCCCGACGTCATCTTTTGTCCTGGCAATCACTACACCAGCGTCGCCGCCATGACCAAATTGTGGATGGCGGGCGACGCGCCGCCGATCGTCGCCAAGATATCGAATGCGCTCGTGCGGGCGGATCACGGCATTGCAATGGCATCTGCCTATCGCTGGTGGCTGCGGCGACATCCCGCCTTTATCGACCATTTCGTTGCAATGAGCCCGGCAATGCGGGACGAGGCGATTGCGACCATGCACCTTGATCCCGCCCGGATCAGCGTGATCGCCAACCCCGCCCCCCGCCATGATTGCACCCTGCCGCCCGCCGATATGCCGAACGGCCGGATGCTGGTGGGTGTGGGGCGGCTGGAAAACCAGAAGCGCTGGGATCGGCTGATCAATGCGATGGCGCGGATCGATGACCGGCAGGCAACGCTGGCAATCATCGGCGAAGGCAGCGCGCGCCCCGCATTGGCCGCCCAGATTGCGCGGATGGGGCTGGCAAACCGGGTCCGGCTGACCGGCTATATCAGCAACCCTACCCCCTATGTCGCAGCCGCCCGCGCGGCGGTGCTGACATCTGATTTTGAGGGTGTTCCCAATGTGCTGCGCGAGGCGCTGGCGGTTGGCACGCCCGTGGTCGCTACCGAATCGAGCGTTGCGGTGCGCGAGATCATCACGCAGCCGGGTCTGGGCAGCATCGTGCCCACAGGCGATCCTGCCGCATTGGTCGCCGCGCTGAACCATTGGTTGGCCCCGGCTGCGAAACGGCCAGCGCCTGTCGCCTGGCAGGGCAATGATCCCGTACAGGCCTATCTGGCGCTGTTCGACAGGCTGGTGGCAGGTCGCCGCGTCGGGCTCAGGACGTGAAGCGATCCGGATGCGCGTCGGCAAATGCTGGCAGCGCAGCAGCAGCGGCATCGGCTGCAACCAGCCGGGGATAGCCATCCAGCGGTAGATCGAACCGCCGCGCATTGTACATCTGCGGCACCAGGCAGATATCCGCCAGATTGGGCGCATCACCCCCCAGAAACGGTCCGTCATGCGGCGCTTGCGCCGCCAACGCCTCCAGCGCCGCCAGCCCAAGCGCCATGCTGTGCTGCCGCCAAACAGTCTTTGCGGCCTCATCCGCACCGAACTGCGTGTCGAGCTGGCGAATGAAGCGCATATTGCCGATCGGGTGAGTATCCGCGACGATCACCAGCGCCTGCGCCATCACCTGCGCGCGCGTCACCGGATCGCGCGGGATCAGCGGTGGATCGGGCCGGGTCGCATCGAGATAATCGATGATCGCCAGGCTCTGGATCAGGCAGACGCCGTCAATGTCGAGCATCGGCACCTGGCCCTGCGGATTGCGGGAGCGGTGCTCATCAGACAATTGTTCACTCGCGAGCAGGTTGATGGGGATGCGCGACCAGGCAATGCCCTTCAGATTAAGCGCAATCCGCACCCGGTAGCTCGCCGACGAGCGGTGATAGTCATACAGGGTAACGCCCGAAGCAGCGCTCACCGGGCGCGGGCGCCGCTGCCAGCCTGTGCTGCGACCCGGGCGGCGGGTTCCGCCGGTGCCTGGGCGGCGTGGAGCGATGTGCCCGCGCGCCCACTGCGAAAGGCGGTGAACCAACTGATGGGGTTCCAGGTGCTGCTGCCATCGACCGAAAAGGTGATGAACTCTGCGCGCCCGCCCAGATTTTCCCACGGCACCGGCCCGCCAAGCCCCTTGTCGGGCTCGCCCAGCGCAAAGCGGCTGTCGGCGCTGCGATCGCGGTTATCGCCCATCAAAAACACATGATTGGCGGGGATTTTCACCGCCGGATAATCATCGCCAGGGCTATAGCCCAGCTCGACCGTGTCATAGCTGCGGCCATTGGGCAGCGTTTCGGTGACGATCGGCAAATGGCATTCGAACACCCCGTCGCGCCCAGCCCGCAGCGCACCGGAATAATCGGTGCAGGTGGCATTGGCATCAACCGGAATCATCTTGTCATGAATGGGGCCCCGTTTCACCGGCACGCCGTTCAGCAGCACCACGCCGCGACGCACCTCCAGCGTATCGCCGGGCAGGCCGATCACGCGCTTGATATAATCCTCGGTAGATCCCGGCGGGGTAACGATCACCACGTCGCCGCGCACCGGCAGCCGCCCGAACAACCGGCCCTGCATGAACGGCAACAGGTGGAATGTCGGCGACACGAACGAAAAACCGTAAGGATATTTGGTGACGACCAGCCGGTCGCCGATCAGCAGCCCGGGCAGCATCGATTCGGACGGGATATAGAATGGCTTGGCCACCAGGCTGTGAAACCCCAGCACCGCCAGGATCAGCCAGAAAATCCCGCGCACCTCCCCCAGCCAGTCGGTGCCGGGCTTGGACGCGTCGCTCGGCTGGCTGGCATCGCCCGCGGCGCTGTTGCCGTCGCTCAGCCCGTTGATCGTCAACTCTTCACCCGACATCGCCATCGTCCCTTGCGATCAATTCTGTGCTGACGGCCTCGATAATCACAAAGGCCTGGGCCCAGGGGTGATCATCCGTCAGCGTCAAATGTATTCTGGCGCGGTGGCCTTTGGGTACCATCGCGTCAAGCATTGCCTTGGCCCCGCCGGTCAGCGCCAGGGTGGGCGCACCGCTGCGGGCATTGACGACGCCGATATCCTTCATGAACACGCCGCGTTTAAATCCCGTTCCCACCGCCTTGGAAAATGCTTCTTTGGCGGCAAATCGTTTTGCATATGTGCCCGCGCGGGTGAACGGACGCTGACTGGCGCGCGCGCTCCACCGGCGTAAACACCCGCGCCTCGAACCGTTCGCCAAACCGGTCGAGCGAAGCCTGGATGCGATCGATATTGCACAGATCCGATCCCAGCCCGATGATCATCGAAAGCCCCATGCGGCAAAAAACAGCGCGGCGAGCACCGGGCAGAAGAATAACAGCACGCATACCGGCGCGATTGGCCCGAAACGCGCCCAGCCGATCAGCCCCACGCCGATCAGCCCCACGCTGGCGATCAGCCCCAGCACCGTCCGCTCGACGGCAATGTCGATCATCGCAGCGACGGTCAGATCGGGTTTTACCGCGATCGCGACGATCAGCGGACTCAGCGCAATCAGCGCGCAGATCATCAGGTCGATCAGCACGAGCAGCCGCACCGGCACGCCCATCGTGGTCCGTGCGCGCCCGACCTGCCCGGTCACCGCGCCGCATCCATCGCCGCGCGCATCGCCTGCACCGCATCGCCCAGCCCCATGAAGATCGCATCGGCGATCAGCGCATGGCCAATATTCAGCTCCCGCACCTGCGGGATGGCGGCGATGGGCGCGACATTGCCCAGCGTCAGTCCGTGGCCGGCATGCACCTCCAGCCCGTTCTTCACAGCGAGCGCGGCCGCATCAGCCAATCGGCGCAGTTCCTCCGTCTGTGCAGGCCCGTCCAGTTCGGCATAGGCCCCGGTGTGCAGCTCAATCACCGGCACCCCCAGCCGCAGTGACGCATCGATCTGGCGTGGATCGGGTTCGACGAACAGGCTCACCCTGCACCCGGCTTCACCCAGCAGATCAACCAGTCGCTCCAGGCGATCATATTGCCCCGCCGCATCCAGCCCGCCCTCGGTCGTGCGCTCCTCGCGTTTTTCGGGGACGATGCACACGGCATGCGGGCGGTGCGCCAGCGCGATCGCCAGCATTTCATTCGTCGCGGCCATTTCCAGGTTAAGCGGGATCGTAAGCTCGGCCATCAGCCGGGCAATGTCACCATCGGTAATGTGCCGCCGGTCCTCCCGCAGATGCGCGGTAATGCCGTCCGCTCCCGCGTCTGCTGCAATCAATGCGGCGCGGACCGGATCAGGATAGCCAACCCCGCGCGCATTCCGCACGGTGGCGACATGATCGATGTTCACCCCTAGACGAAGATTGCCGGTCATCGCACTGCACCAGCCTGGCACGCCGCCGCAGCCAACAAATCATGGCTGAAGCCCTTGCCCTGCCATATTTCGCCAAAATCAATGCCCGACTTGGCCGTGAACACGATGATCGACAGCCCGGATTCGGGGATCAGGATGTTGCGTGCCTCAAACCGGCCAATCTCGCCGCGCCGCTCAATCAGGTGAACGGGCTTGGCACATCCTTTCAGCCGGGCATCGAAAGACCATTGCGCCAGCGCCATATATCCCAGCTGCGGGTCGCCGCGCCACAGCTCCTCCCGGGCTGCCGCCGAAATCAGGCCACCCGCCAGCAGCGCGCGATCAAACGCCAACAGATCAAGCGCAGTGCCCGCCAATCCGCCCGCCGCGCCGTAGCGGGTCAGGGTGTTGCGTTCCGCAGCGGTGATGCCGCGTGCGAATTCAGGCAAGCGTGTGGCGGGCTGGCCGACATAGCCCGTCCCCTCGAACCGCAGCGGCGTGGCAATTCGTGCGGCGAACAGCGCGGGCAGCGATTTGCCTGTCACGCGCGTCAAAATCGCGCCGATGACGATCGAGTCGCAGTTATTATATTTCCAGTCACCGCCAGGCGCCGCGCGCTTTGCCAGGCACCAGTTCAGCCCGGTTGGCCCGGTGGAATAGAAACTCGGTTCCCCGGCAGCATCGGGCGTGGAATCATTGGGGTTGCGCAGCCCCGCCCGGTGCTGAAGCAACTGGCGGACGGTTGGCGATGGCGCGCCCTTGCCCAGCGCGGGCAGATAGCGGGACGCCGGGACATCCAGTCCAATCCGCCCGGCATCAACCTCCATCATGGTCAGCACGGCAAGCGCCTGCTTGCTCACCGATGCCCAGGGCCAGCGCAGATAGGCAGGATTGCGCGGATGGCACAGGACGATCTCGCCTTTTGGGGCAGGGGCGCAATCCGCAGGCATTGTTTGCCACAAGATTGCGCCGCGATCGGCGATCACGATCGTGCCATCAAATTGCGCGGCGGAAACAATATCGGCAACGCGCTGCCGCAGCGTCGCAGGCGCGGCATGCGCTGGCACGCCTATCACCCCGGCAAACGTCAGGCACAGCGCGGCAACTGCCCCCCGCATGCTCATACGGCCAACCCCCGGCTGCCAGGTTTCACCGCAGGAATCGCTGCCAGTTCGGGCGGCAGGGCATCGGCGGGATAAGCGGGGATATCCAGCGTGCACAGCGCCACCAACGGCACGCCGATATCCGCGCGACCATTTGACCTGTCGATCAGGCACGCCGCGCCCAGCAATTCGCCGGGATGCTGGCGGATCGCGGCGATGCATTCGCGTGATGACAGCCCGGTGGTAATCAAATCCTCCACCATCACCACCCGCGCGCCGGGCGGGATTTCAAAATTGCGGCGCAGCTGGAATTCGCCGCCCTCGCGTTCGACAAACACAGCGATGCACCCCAGCGCGCGTGCCGTTTCATAGCCGGGAATGATGCCGCCCACCGCTGGCGACACGACGATATCGACCTGCCCGAACTGGGCAGTGATCGCCTCGGCCAGTGCTGCGCACAGCCGTGCGGTGCGCACCGGATCCTGGAACACGCGCATTTTCTGCAAAAACACCGGCGACCGCAGCCCCGATGACAGGATGAAGTGCCCTTCCAACAGCGCATCGGCATCGCGAAACTCGGCCAGCACCTCGTCCTGGGTCATGCCAGCCGCACCTTGTACGTCATGTTTGTCGCGCGTCCTTCGCCATTTGACTTCCGGTATTTCGGGGCGCGTGATACGGTTCACGATCATAACGCGCAACGCCAGTGCCAAAAAAGCTGCGCAAAAGCTTGAGGCCGGGGGGGCTGGTGCGTATAGGCCCCGCCTAAAGGGCGTATCCCCGCGGAGACACCGGGCTGATAAGCGCCGTAAATTATGGGTAACGAATCGAGATGACCATGACCGGGCGTATGACGGGGCTAAAGACGATGGTAATCGCAGCCGGGCTGATGCTCGGGGGTGTTGCCTGTGCAGCAGTGGCCCCGGCCACCCAGCAAACGCCCGCCAAAGCTGCAGGCGTCACCGTATCGGCAACGACCCCTGCGCCAGCCACCACCGCGGCCGCTGCAACGCCAGCCGCTGCAACGCCAGCCGCTGCGACCCCGGCAACGGTTGATCCGTTGCTCATCGACAATGGCGGCCCCCTGGTTGCCCCTGTGGCCGGGATTGGCCAGCCAACCGACAAATTCATTGGCGTGCAGGCGCAGGTAACCCCCACGGGCCGCCGCGCCGCCTGGATGCACGACGTGATCCTGATGCCCGTCATCACCGCCATTTCGGTGTTTGTGCTTGCCCTGCTGATGTACGCCATGTGGCGTTATCGCCGGGCGGCGAACCCGGTCGCGTCCAAAACATCGCATAACACCACGATCGAAGTGATCTGGACGCTGGCCCCGGTCGTCATCTTGGTGCTGATCGCGGTGCCATCGATTGGGCTGCTGCAGGCACAGTTCAAACCAGCGCCCGCCAACGCCATCACGCTGAAGGCGATCGGCAATCAATGGTATTGGTCGTATCAATATCCTGACAATGGCGGGTTCGAAATCACGTCGAACATGCTGAAGGAAAAGGGCGCAACGACGGGCGCAGAGCGTGCACGCACCGACGCAGACGGCCCGGCAATGCTGGCGACCGACAACCGCATTGTGCTGCCCGTGGGCGTGCCGATCCGGCTGCTGACGACGTCCAACGATGTTATCCATGCCTGGGCGATGCCGGCTTTCTGGATCAAGCTTGACGCGATCCCGGGGCGCATCAACGAAACCAGCTTCACCATCGAAAAGCCCGGCGTGTATTTCGGCCAGTGTTCGGAACTGTGCGGCGCGCGGCATGGCTATATGCCGATCACCGTTGCCGCGGTTGACAAGGCAACCTTCGACAAATGGGTCGTCGCCAAGGGCGGTAGCGTGAAGGGTGCAGCCGCACCAGCAGCCCCGGCGGCAACCGCACCAGTAGCAGGCGCTCCGGCAGCAGCCACGCCGGCGGCCGCGGCCCCGGCCAATGTAACCGACGCTGCGGCTCCTGCCGCCGGCACCCCCCAGGCGGGAAAGTAAGACCATGACCGATATCGCCCTCACCCCATCCGCATTCCAGGCGCATGGCGACGACGCGCATCATCACGATGCCGATCACAAGCCCGGCTTTTTCGCGCGCTGGTTCATGTCGACCAACCACAAGGATATCGGGACGCTGTACCTGATCTTCGCCATCACGGCGGGCATCATCGGCGGGGCGATTTCCGGCATGATGCGCGCAGAACTGGCGCATCCGGGCATTCAGTATCTCGGTTACTGGGCAACCTTCCTGCCGGGTGGTGAACAGGGTCTCGATCATTCGCTGCACCTGTGGAACGTGCTGATCACGGCGCACGGCCTGATCATGGTGTTCTTCATGGTGATGCCCGCGATGATCGGCGGCTTCGGCAACTGGTTTGTGCCCATTATGATCGGCGCGCCTGACATGGCCTTCCCGCGCATGAACAACATCAGCTTCTGGCTGCTGATCCCCAGCTTCACGCTGCTGCTCGCATCGCCATTCTTCGGTGGTGCTGGAACGGGCTGGACGGTCTACGCTCCGCTATCCACTTATGGCGAGCCCGGGCCGGCGGTCGACATGGCGATCCTGTCGCTCCATCTGGCCGGCGCAAGCTCGATCCTGGGCGCGATCAACTTCATCACCACCATCTTCAACATGCGCGCCCCCGGCATGACGCTGCACAAGATGCCGCTGTTCGTATGGTCGGTGCTGGTCACCGCCTTCCTGCTGCTGCTCGCGCTGCCGGTGCTGGCCGCGGCCATCACGATGCTGCTGACCGATCGTAACTTCGGCACCACCTTCTTCGATCCAGCGGGCGGCGGCGATCCAGTGTTGTACCAGCACCTGTTCTGGTTCTTCGGCCACCCCGAAGTCTACATCATGATTCTGCCCGGCTTCGGCATCGTCAGCCAGATCATCTCAACCTTCTCGAAAAAGCCGATCTTCGGCTATCTCGGCATGGCCTATGCCATGGTCGCGATCGGTGTCGTGGGTTTCGTCGTGTGGGCGCATCATATGTTCACGACCGGCCTCAGCGTCAAAGTGAAGATGTATTTCACT
>JBBQDD010000024.1:0-15937 GCA_038319335.1 Sphingomonadales bacterium | reverse complement strand
ATCGACATTGCTCAAGATGATCAACCGGCTGGTCGAGCCCAGTGCTGGCCGCGTCACGGTAAACGGCGCGGCGGTGGGGGATGAGGCGGCGCACCTGCTCCGCCGCCGGATCGGCTATATCTTTCAAAATGTCGGGCTGTTCCCGCATCTGACAGTGGCGGAAAATATCGCGATCGGGCTGCGGCTGGGGGGCAGCAAGGATAATGCGGCCCGGGTGGGCGATCTGCTCGATCTGGTCGATCTGCCGCGTGATTTCGCCGCCCGCACCCCCGATGCGCTGTCCGGCGGGCAGCGCCAGCGCGTCGGCGTGGCCCGCGCATTGGCGACCGAACCCGGCCTGCTGATCATGGATGAGCCGTTCGGCGCGCTTGATCCCGTCACCCGCGATCAGCTCGGCACCAGCATCCGGCGGCTGCACGACCGGCTGGGGCTGACCACGATCATGGTGACGCACGACATGGCAGTGGCGTTGTTGCTGGGAGACCGGGTGCTGGTGATGGATGCCGGGCGGTTCGTGGCGGATTGCACCCCGCGCGCGCTGATTGCGGGTGCGGGCGGCGCGCAGGCGGATGCGCTGGTGGCGGTGCCGCGCGAACAGGCCCGGCGATTGCGCGCGCTGGAGGATGGCGCATGAACAGCCCCTTCCTGAACGCCATGGCCCGGGTGCCCGATCTGCTGGCGGCGCATTTGCTGCTGGCGGCATCGGCGCTGGTGCTGGGGCTGGTGATCAGCCTACCGCTGGCCATCTGGTCTGCCCGGCGACCGCTGGTGGCGCGCACTGCGCTTGGCTTTGCCAGCCTGGTGCAGACGATCCCCAGCCTGGCGCTGCTCGCGCTGTTCTATCCGCTGTTGCTGTCGCTCTCGGCGCTGGTGGGCGGCGGCATTCCCGCGCTGGGCTTCCTGCCTTCGCTGCTGGCCCTCACCCTTTATGCATTGCTGCCCATCCTGCGCAACGGCGTGACCGGCCTGACCAGCATCGACCCCGCCGTGATAGAGGCAGCGGACGGCGTGGGGATGACGGCGTGGCAAAAGCTGTTGCTGGTGGAGGCACCGCTCGTCTCGCCTGTGCTGATGGCGGGCATCCGCACCGCCGCCGTCTGGACGATCGGCGCGGCGACGCTGTCCACCACTGTCGGGCAGCCGAGCCTGGGCGACATGATCTTTGCCGGGCTGCAGACGCAGAACTGGGCGCTGGTGCTGGCGGGGTGCCTGACGGCGGCAGCGCTGGCGCTGGTGGTGGACGCGTTGCTGGGCGTGGTGGAGCATGCGATTGCACAGCGCAAACGGGTGCGGGCCTTTGTCGCGCTGGGGGTGCTGGGCATCGGCATATTGGCCGCACTCACCCCGATGCTGCCGACGGGCCAGAAAAGCGTCGTGGTGGGGGCCAAGGGATTTTCGGAGCAATATATCCTCGCCCGGCTGATCGGCCCCCGGCTGGAACGCGCGGGATACCGGGTGACGTACCGCGAGGGCCTTGGCTCCGCCGTGGTGTTTGGCGCGCTGGCGAGCGGCGATATCGACATTTACGTCGATTATTCGGGCACGATCTGGACCAACGAGATGAAGCGCACCGATGTGCCGCCGCGCGCCGCCATCGTTCGGGGCATCGCTGCGAGGGGCCAGAAAACCCATGGCATCAACATGCTCGGCGCGTTGGGTTTCGAGAACGCCTATGCCTTTGCGATGCGGGGGGACCAGGCCAGAAAGCTGGGCATCGCCACGCTCGACGATCTGGTGGCGCAGGCACCCGCGCTCAGCTTCGGCTCCGACCTTGAGTTTCGGGAACGGCCCGAATGGGCAGCGGTGAAGCGCGCCTATCCGCTCAGCTTCAAATCGGCGCAGGCCTATAACCCCACCTTCATGTACCGCGCGATCGACAGCGGGCGCGCCGATGTGATCTCCGCATTCTCCTCCGACGGGCGGATCGCGGCGCAGAAACTGGCTGTGCTGGCTGACCCCCGCGGGGCGATCCCCGGCTATGACGCGATCCTGCTGATCGACCGCGATCACGCGAAAGACGAGCGGTTCCTGAACGCCGTCCGCCCGCTGATCGGCCATATCCCGGTGGAGGCGATGCGCGGGGCCAATTACATGGTCGACCGCGACACCAACAAGGCCAGCCCGGAAGAGGCAGCAAAATGGCTTGAGGCGCGGATCGCGCGATAGCCCGGCTTTAACCCGCTGCAATCATCGCTATTTTGACCGAGCATCAACGCCGCGCCACACTGCCCCGGGTGATCTGATCAAGGGCGGCCGATGACTGACAACACCGATGATGCGGCGGTGCCGCCGATCAGCCTGGCCGCGCTGTTCCTGAAATTCCTGCGGTTCGGCATGCTCGCCTTTGGCGGGCCGGTCGCGCAGATCGCGATGATACGCCAGGCATTGGTGGCGGAGGAACGGTGGATTTCACCCGCGCGGTTCAACCGGCTGTTGGCGGTGATGCAGGTGCTGCCCGGGCCGGAAGCGCATGAGCTGTGCGTGCATATTGGCATCATGGCTCGGGGGCGGCTGGGTGGATTGCTCGCCGGGCTGGGCTTCATGCTGCCCGGGCTGGTGCTGATGCTGGGCTGCGCCTGGGGCTATGCGGCGTTTATTGCGGGGCAACCGGGGCTGGCAGGCGTGCTGCTGGGCGTGCAGGCGGCGGTGATCGCCATCATCGTCCGCGCGGTCTGGCGGATCGGCAGCCATGTGTTGATCGACCAATCCCTTGTCGTCATCGCGGTGGTGAGCGCGCTGGCCACGCTGGGGGGCGTTCCCTTTTGGGTGCCGCTGGTCGCGGGCGGCGTGGCGCATGCGCTGGGGCTTCGGCCCGTCATGGCAGCGGCGGTTGCGATTGGCGGCGCGCTGCTGGGCTGGATCGCCACTGCAAGCCCGCCGGGGATCGCCACTTCGCAAATGCTGGTCGCCAGCACCCAGGCCACCACGCTGGCGCTGTTCGTCGCCGGGCTGAAGGGCGGGTTGTTGACCTTTGGCGGCGCCTATACCGCCATCCCCTATGTGCGCGCTGATACGGTGGGGCGCGGGTGGATCAGCGATGGCGCATTCCTGGACGGGGTGGCGATTGCCGGGGTGCTGCCCGCGCCGCTGGTGATCTTTGGCACCTTTGCGGGGTATCAGGCGGGCGGATGGGCCGGGGCGCTGGCGGTAACCGCCGGCATGTTCCTGCCCGCCTTTGGCTTCTCCATGCTGTTTTTCGAACGGCTGGAGGCGGTGGTGGAGGCCCCGGCGCTGCACCGCTTGCTTGACGGGATTGCGGCGGCTGTCGTGGGCATTATTGCTGCCACCTGTGTGCAGTTGGCTTTGGCGACGGTGCAGCGCGCGCCAGAGATATGGCCTGTGGCGATCATCTTTGCCGTCAGCCTGGCGATCGCCTGGCGGTGGAAAAGCAAGCTCGCCACCCCCGTGCTGCTCGCCATGGGCGGGGCGTGCGGGTGGGTGTTGGCGGCGTAACCATGGTGCGAAGGGTGGCTGGTCTGGCGGGCCATGCCGGGTGCAGGCGCGGATCGGATCGTTTGCGGCTGGACCCAACGCGCTGATCGAACCGTGCGGGCTCGTCAGCGTTGTTTCTTGCTCGTGCTCGCGGTGAAATCAGGGTCTTTGTTGGCGACCCAATCGACGAATTTGCGGACGGCGGGGTGGGCGAGCAGGCCCTCTACATCCATGCCGTAACGCTGCAGTTCTGAATTGGTGAAGTTGGCGATCAGCGTTTGCTGGCAGATCGGGTGCATGGGCACCACATCGCGCCCGCCGCGGCTTTTGGGGACGGGGTGATGCCAGACAATGGTTTTGCCCGTTGGCCGGCCGCACAACCAGCACATTGTGACGGGCGCCGGAGCCTCATCCGCGCTGCCCAGATCTTCATACGGACCGTGTTTTGAATGTTTGCGGGCCATGCATCTGCCTGAATTGCCGAGTGTCGCTGCCGGGCTATAGCGGATTTACGCGCCATGGCGACAGCAGCGACATGCGGCGGCCCCCGCGCCTACCCCGTCACCGCCACGACATTATCGTCCGAATTGCGGTCGATATATTTGTTGTACGGATCGACGCCCGCGAACGCGGGTTTGCGCTTTGAGATCACGCGGATCTGCTGTTCGCCGGATACCACCGGGCGGCGTTCGATGACGTCGACATCCTTGGCACTGAACGCACCGATGCCGGGGCGCGCCGCGAACAGGCCCACCTGGATCACATCGTCCAGCTTGGCCTTGGTTTCCTTGCCCTTGCCGTCGGCATAGAATTTGTCGCCCGCCACCGTCAGCAGCGTTTCGAACCGGCCATCGGGTAGTTTCTTCACCGTCGCGGCCTTTGCCTTCAGGTCATAGATGGTGATTTTCTCGAACAAATCGCTGATCAGCGCGCGTTCGGCATCGTTGCGGGCGATCGATTTCAGGCCATCGACCAGATCGAGCGAGCGGGCATAGGGCTGGCTTTTGAAGCGATATTTGTTGAGCAGTTGCGCCAGCATCGCGTTCATCCGCGCTTCGCCCAGCCGGTCCTGCAGCAGGTACATCACCACCGCGCCCTTGCGGTAATGGATATAGCCCTGGTTCTCGACCCGTTCGAGCGGCAGTTCCTCAATCGCCTCGCTGCCGCGCGCGCGCAGATAATTGTCGAGCTCGTACTTCAGGAACCGGCGCATCTTGTCTTCGCCGTAGAGCTTTTTCATCACCATCATCGCTGAATATTGCGCCATCGTCTCCACCAGCACGGTGCCGCCCTGCATTTCGGCGGAGATGATCTGGTGCGCCCAATATTGGTGCGCCAGTTCGTGCGCGGTGACATAGGTGACGTAATCGATCTTTTCCGCATCCCGCGTATCCGCGATGAAGCCGATCCGTTCGGAATAAGGGATCGTGCCGGCAAAGGCCTGCGCAAACGTCTGATAGCCAGGGAATTCGATGATCCGGGCATAATCAAACTGATAGGGCCCAAAGTTTGCCCGGTAATAATCCAGGCTCAGCTTCATCGCCTTCAGCATGCGATCGACGTTGTAGGCGTGCTTGGGATCGAAATAGACCGTCGTTTTCACGCCCCCCGCATCGGCGGATTTCTCCGCATAGGCGGCTGACTGGACGGAGAAGAACGCCAAAATGGGCGCGGTGGCGACAAAATGCGCTGTCCGCCTGCCGCCTGCCGTCACGTCGGACACGCGCTTGCCCGGTGCGATCGGGGTTTGCCCGGCCTCTGTGGACACGGTGATGTCCGATCGCACCCAATCGGCATTGCCGATATAGTTGCGATCCTGCGCGGTGGTATCTTCCAACTTCGCCATGCGCAGTTCGGCGGGCAGCCCATATTTGCGCCGCGTGACGCGGTCTTGCAGCAGCCCGGCCCGGCCCATGCCGATCTGCGGAGAGAAATCACCATTGTTCAGGAAGGTGCCGTTGGGGATCATCTGGGTATCGTTGCCATTGGCACGAAACCCATGTTGCCAACGCTGCGTCTTGAACGTCAGGCTCGCCTTGGCACCCGGCGCGAGCGGGGTTGTGAAATGATAGATCCGGTAATGGTTCTTGTCATCGTTCATCGCCAGCGTCGCGCCGGGGACGCTGGCAGCCAGCACCTTGATGTTGGGATCGGGGAAGCGAACATGCAGATCGCTGAGCGGTGCGCCGGTATCATTCACCAGCGCATAGCTGCCCGATGCATCCATCCGCTGTTCGCGCGGGTACAGATCAACCTTCAGGACGATATCCGTCGTCGATGGCTGCTTCAGCGTTTCATATTTCAGATATTTCTTCTCATAATCCGCCAGCTGCTTCTGCCGATCATCGCGGACCAGATATTCGTTCAGCACATTGGTGTTGTAGAAGATGAATCCGCCGGTCGCCGCCGCCGTCAACACGCCAGCGCCAATAATCACCCCCGGTACGCCCGCCAGTCGGGCCGGCATGCGGCGAAGGCGCGGCATCAAGTTCGCCGCCGTGCCCCGCCGCCACAACAGATGCGCCAGCACCGCCAGGATCACGGCCACCGCACCCCAGTATAGCCGCAGCCACCAGCCCATCACGCCGCCAGCCTGATCGCCGTTCATGTCTGAAAGCAGCGTCGTGCCAGTGTTGCCATAGGTGTAAAGCGGGTGTTCAAACCCGATATTGCTGAGCGTGATGGTGGCGACGATATAGATCACCATCACCCCCCAGCCGATAAACTTGTTGGGGCTAAGCGC
This sequence comes from Sphingomonadales bacterium, assembly GCA_038319335.1. Taxonomy (GTDB): domain Bacteria; phylum Pseudomonadota; class Alphaproteobacteria; order Sphingomonadales; family Sphingomonadaceae; genus Sphingomonas. The sequence goes on along the minus strand of JBBQDD010000024.1, from coordinate 9,762 downwards.
CTGGACAAAGATCGCCAGCACCGCGAGCAGGATCATGTCGACGGTCGTCGGCACCAGATACCAGGCAACATACTGCCCCAGCTGCAGATCGGTTTGTCCGCGCACCAGCTGGATCAGTACAGCGGCGACCATCGCGATCAGCAAGGTTGCAAACAACACCGCCGACAGGGCGATCGTCTTTGGCACCAGATATGCCCAGTTGGGCAGCGACGTGGCGTCGATAATCTCGTGCATCTTGCGATCACGATCGCGCCAGACGAGCTCGCCCGCATAATAGATCGCGATGATCAGCGGGATGATCGTGAAGCTGCCCGCCAGTAGCTGGATCACCGCAAAGGTGAGCGGCCGCGCCGGCGTGCCGTAAATCTCGTTGGCGAACATGATCGCGCCGCCGGCATTGAACAGGCCGACCAGCATCAGCACGAAGAATGCCGGGCTTTTGAAGACCTGCGCCATTTCAAACCGGATTCGCGCCATCATCCGCGCACCAGCCGCTGCATTTGGGCGCACCGGGGGCAGCTTTGCGACCAGCAACGGTGCGGTCCTGGCGAGCTTGGCATCCTTGCGCGCGAGCTTTTTCAGCTTGCGCTTTGATACGCCCCGCTCGGCAAAGCTGAACCGCGAATAGGCAAAGCCAAGCACCGCCACCGATACCGCCAGCCAGATCGCCCGGTTGACGATCAGCATGCCAGTGACGGGCGGCGTCAGCGTGTTCGATTCAGTCGCCGTCCAGTACCGCGTCACGGTGCCAAAGGCGGCAAGGCCGAATGGCTCGACATAGCCAATCCATTCCCGCGCATCGGGCAGGGTCCGCGCAACCGAATTGAACACCAGATAGGCGACCAGGAAGACGACCACGCCGACATAGGAATACATCATCGACCGCGTCATCGTGGCGACCGCAAAGAAGATCGCCGATGTCAGGAACACATTGGGCAGCGACATGATGAAATAGGCATAGGCATAATCCGCCAGCCGGTTCGGCCCGAGCGTTTCGCTGTCCACCCAAGGCATGAACGATCCGATCCAGATCGCCAGCGGCACCGCGGCAAACGCAACGGCAGCGGCCAGGAATGCGCCCAGGAACCGCGCGATCAGATAATCGAACTTCGATACCCGGGTTGATCGCACCATGGGGCCAAAGCCGCTTTCGTCATCGCGCACGATGACGTTGGCGACAAAAGCCGTCGTCACGAACATGAAGAACAGCGACAAAATCAGGTGTGTCTGGGTGATCGCATAGGGGCTGTTCTTGTGGACATTGCCACCACTGCCGATCTGGATCTGCTCAACGGTGGCAGCACCGAACGTCATCAGGAAGAACAGGATCGAGACGACCCAGAATACGGGGTTGCGGAACTGATAACGCAGCTCAAACGCGGCGATCTTGGCGAACATGGTGGTCGTCCCCTTACGCGGCAGCAGCAGCGGGTGTGCGGCGCGTGCGGGCCAGCGTGGAGAAATACACATCCTCCAGCCCGCCATCGACCGGCGTAAAGCCATTGCCGGGATCATTATCCGACAGGATGTGGATGATGGTGCGGCCAGCGAACAACCGCGTCGAGATCACTTCGTGCGCGACGGCATAATCGGCCATCTGGTCACGCTCGATCGTCTTGGCCCACACGGTGCCGCGTGAGCGTGCGATCAGATCGAGCGGGGCACCTTCCAGCTGGATTTTGCCCGCTGCCAGCACTGCCATGCGCGGGCACAGATCGGCCACGTCGTCCACGATATGCGTTGACAGGATGATGACGACATTGTCGCCAATCTCCGCCAGCAGGTTCAGGAAACGGTTGCGCTCTTCAGGGTCAAGGCCGGCGGTTGGCTCATCGACGATGATCAGTTCGGGGTTGCCGATCAGCGCCTGGGCAATACCGAAACGTTGCCGCATGCCGCCCGAAAAGCCCGCAATCGCCTTTTTGCGGACGTTCCACAAATTGGTCTGGTTCAGCAGCGTCTCCACCGTTTCCTTGCGCTCGCGCGCCGATGCGACACCCTTCAGCACGGCCATATGATCAAGCATGTCATAGGCGGAAACGCGCGGGTACACGCCGAAATCCTGCGGCAGATAGCCCAGCCGCTCGCGCAGTTTTTCAGGATCGGCGATGATGTCGATGTCGCCAAAGCGGATGCTGCCCGATGTCGGCGTCTGCAGCGTGGCGACCGTACGCATCAGCGTCGATTTGCCCGCGCCATTGGGGCCAAGCAGCCCGTACATGCCCTTGGGGATCGTCAGCGACACATCGTCCAGCGCGCGCGTGCCATTGGCATAGACGTGCGTTACCTGATTGAGTTCGAGCATTATATTCCCCTCGGAAGCATTGGCACGTGCTGGCGTAACCAGCAGTTACATGGTCATAGTGTATTAAGACAGTAAAGCAGAATCAAGCGCGATTGTGGCTACAACCCGGTCAAGGTACTGAATCGAGCCGCTGAACCTGGGTGCCGATGGCGAACACGGTCTTGCCCCTGGCCCCCGGCACGACGCGAAACTTGTTGGCGGCGCGCGCGATGGGGGCGGGCGTAAAGCTTTTGCCGCCATCCGCGGTGTAATAGCCGCCCGCCATCGTGCCCACCCAGCCATGCAGCGCATCGGCAAAGCCAATGCCGAACTGGCGCGCGGCGGCATTTTCCACCATCGGCAGCTCCTGCCAGCTTTTGCCGCCATCCACCGTCTTGGCGATCACCTGGCTGGTGCGGGCAGGATCATAGCTTTGCACCGTGGCATAACCGATCTTGGGCGTTGCGAAGGATGCCTTCCAGATCAGCTCGGCCGGGCGGGTGCCGCGATACACCTCCGTCCAGTTTTTGCCGCCATCGTTGGTGCGCAGGATCAAGCCGCTGGTGGTCGCCGAATCGCGTGATGTGGAGGCGAAGACCAGGCCGGTTTGTTCGTCCAGAAACTTGACGTCCAGGATCATCCCCGCCTTGTCGCTCATGTCGATCACGGTCCAGCTTTTGCCACTGTCCGTCGACCTGATGATACCTGTCGGCCCGCCGACGCGCCCGGCCGCGGTGATGACGATGCGCGGCTCCAGCACGCCCTGATAGATGCGGCTCGTCCGCAGGATATCGATGGCGCACACCCCCGCGATGGTCTTGCCGCCCAGATCAACCGGCACCCAGGTAACGCCGCCATCATCGGTGCGGTACAGTGGCGTGGTATCGGTAACCCCGGGATAATATTCGGTGCCGATATTGCCGATATAACCGGTTTTGGCATCAACAAACCCCAGCGCGCGGATGAAGGTGCCGGGCTTGCTGGCAACCTTTGTCCATGTCTCGCCGCCATCGGTTGTGGCGAACAGATCGCCCTTGCCGGTGCCGTACCAGCCATGCTGCGCATCGGCGAAACTGATGTCATCGCGCTTGCCCGGATAGGCCTCCGTCGGCAGGGTTTTCCAATCGGCAGCGGGGGCAGTCGCCGCCAGGGGCGAGGCAGCGCGCGCCTTGGACGATGTGGCGATCAGCGCGCCCAGCAGGTAACCGCCGACCAGCACCAGAATCCCCACAATAACGCGTTGCACCTTTGTCATCACCATCCCCGCAATGTTTTGATTCAGTGGCCTGATCGCCAAAAAAAGCCAGTTACTGGCTGGACTTGCAAGCGCTGCGGCGCGGCAGCACCGGGAGCATCGCCAGTTGCGAACCGGCAAGCGCAAACATCACCACACCCGTCGTCGCATCATTGCCCACCAGCCACAGATACAGGCCGATCAGGGTGATGAACCCCGCCGAAATGCCCAACAACATCGCCGCCATTCCTGAAGACATTTTATCCTCCTCGCAAAGCCATTGCCCCAAGCCACTTATGTCACCCGTGAATGACTTTATGTCATGGAACACTGACACAATGCCAGCGAGTCGCGTCGATGTCAAGCGACCCTGTCTTTTGGGGAGTACCAGCGGCGCTGCGCTTTGTCGGTTGGCGTTCGCGCCGAACCCGGCCTAGATTGCCTGATCGGTTCCGTTTGCCAAGGATCAGCATGATGCAGATCGATCGCCTTCCCCCCGTGCTTGCCACGCTGCAACCCAGCAACCACCCCTATTTGAACGGCGCGTGGACGCCGCAGCATGAGGAAGTGACGGCAACCGCGCTGGAGGTGATCGAGGGCGCGATCCCGCACGATATCGACGGCGTGTACCTGCGCAACACCGAAAACCAGCTGCACCAGCCGCTGGGGCGCTATCATCCGTTCGATGGCGACGGGATGATCCACCAGATCGATTTTCACGGCGGCACCGCCAGCTATCGCAATCGCTGGGTCCGCACCCGCGGCTTTCAGGCTGAGCAGGAGGCGGGCGGATCTTTGTGGGGCGGGCTGATGGACCGGGCCGGCACGTCAAAGCGCCCCGGCTTTGGCGCGCATGGCAGCCTGAAGGATTCGTCGAGCACCGACATCATCGTCCATGCCGGCAAGGCGATCTCCACCTTTTACCAATGCGGTGAGGGCTATGTGCTTGATCCGGAAACGCTGGCGCCGCTGGGCGTTGCGCCCTGGGTGCCGCTCGACGGCATTTCCGCGCATCCCAAGGTGGATAATCACACCGGCGAACTGATGTTCTTCAACTATTCAAAACACGCGCCGTTCATGCATTACGGCGTGGTGGACCGGGACGGCAGGCTGGCGCATTACATCCCGGTGCCGCTGCCGGGCCCGCGCCTGCCGCACGACATGATTTTCAGCGAGCATTGGTCGATCGTCAACGATCTGCCGATGTTCTGGGATCAGGAATTGCTGAAGCGCGACATTCACGCCGCGCGCATGCATGATGGGCTGCCGAGCCGATTTGCGCTGATCCCGCGCCACGGCCAGCCTGAAGACATCCGCTGGTTTGAGGCGACGCCGACCTACATCCTCCATTTCCTGAACGCCTATGAAGAGGGCGACGAGGTGGTGATGGACGCCTATTTTCAGGACAATCCCCAGCCAGCACCGCTGCCCAACGAGGATGGCTATGGCCATATGATGGCCTATGTCGACGAACACAGCTTTCAGCCCAAGCTTCACCGCTGGCGGTTCAACCTGGCAGACGGCACGACGCGTGAGGAGCGTCTGGACGACAGGGTGCTGGAATTCGGCATGATCGATCAGCGCGTTGCGGGCCGCAAACACCGCTATATCTATTCCACCACCACCAAGCCCGGCTGGTTCCTGTTCAACGGCTTTGTGAAACATGATCTGGAAACGGGCGAAAGCTGGACGTTGAAGCTGGAGGAAGGCCGCTATGCCAGCGAAGCGCCGTTCGCCCCGCGGATCGGCAGCACGGCGGAAGATGACGGCTATCTGGTGAGCTTCATCATCGATGAAAATCGCGGCACCAGCGAATGCGTGCTGATCGACGCACGCGATATCGAAGCAGGGCCGGTGTGCCGAATCGCGCTGCCCCACAAGATTTCCAGCGGCACGCATAGCTGGTGGGCAGACCGGGCGGTGCTGCGGGGATAGGCCGTGCGGGGCAGTGGCCCATTATGGGCAGGGCAGGTGCCTGTTGCACGCCAATCCCACCGGCACAGCCACAATTCCTGCATCCATTGGTAATCATTGCCCCGTTATCCCGGCGTTCGGGAGCACTGAAATGACCTATGAACGCCTGCTGCAAGAACATGACCGGATCGATCATCACCTCGCGCGGCTGAGCAATATCGTCGACCGGGAGGATGCCGATGCCGTTGGCGCGACGCTGATCCTGTCTGATCTCTCGGAGGAGCTGCGGGTCCACCTGGCGCATGAGGACAGCCTGATGTACCGGCCCATCATCGCCGCCAAACAGCGCGATTTCACCGATGCGGCCGACCAATTCTGCGCCGAATTCGCCGAATTGCGCCAGGATTGGGACCATTATCTGGTCGAATGGACCACGGGAATGATCCAGTCAGACTGGGCCGGATTTCGCAACACCACCCGGTCGGTGATCGATCGGTTGAAGGCGCGGGTCCGCGCAGAGAATGAGCTGCTTTACCTCGCCGCGCTGCAGGCGGGCGTGATCCCGCTACGCGATGCGGTGGCGGCGTAACGAGCAATCGTTTCTGCACTGCCTGCCAGCCACAGCAGCGCGCGCGAACCTATGCCTTGGCCTGTGCCATGATCGGCAGCTGGCGGACGCGCTTGCCGGTGGCGGCGAACAGCGCGTTGGCCAGGGCAGGCGCCGCAGGGGGCAGGCCGGGTTCGCCAAGGCCGCCCATTTCATGCCCGCTGTTGATGAAATACACGTCCACCTGTGGCGCATCGGCCAGTTTCAGCACGGCATAATCGCTGAAATTGCTCTGCTGAACCGCCCCCTTGTCGAGCGTGATCGCCTCGCCGATCGCGGTCGACAGGCCCATCACGATGCCGCCCATCACCTGCGCCTCGGCATTGCGCGGGTTCACGACGGTGCCGCAATCCACCACCGCGGTTACCTTCAGCACCTTGGGCGTGCCGTCTTCCTTCAGCGTCGCTTCCGTCACATGCGCGGCGATGGTGTTGAACGATTCGACAATCGCAATGCCTCGCCCGGTGCCCGCTGGCAGCGGCGATCCCCAGCCGCTGCGCTTTGCCACTTCTTCCAGCACCGCCAGATGGCGCGACCCGGGTTTCAGATGGCGCTTGCGGAATTCGAACGGATCGGCCCCGGCGGCATGGGCAAGCTCATCGATAAAGCTTTCGGTGCAAAAGCCGTGCTGCGTGGCGTTGACTGATCGCCAGGCGCCCACCGTCTGGTTCGATACCTGTTTGAAATGGCGGCGGGTAACGGCGGGCAGATCATAGAAGAACGGCACTTCCTTCAGCCCGTCTTCCGGCTGGGAGAAATCATTCTGCCACGCGGTAATCTTGCCGTCCTTGCCCAGCGCACCCTTGATCCGGGCGGAGCTTTGCGGGCGATACGCGCCCTGCGCCACTTCCTCTTCGCGCGCCCAGATCAGCTTGACCGGATAGGGCAGCTGCATCGCCACGCGCGCAACCTGATCGACGATTTCCATGTACATGGGCAGGCGGCGGCCAAAGCTGCCACCGATCAGCATCGGGTGGAACGTCACCTTGTCAGCCGCCAGCCCCGCTGCGGTTGCCGCGCCCATTTTGGAGGCGAGCGGATCCTGCATGCCGCCCCACACATCCAGCTTGCCGTCCTTGTGATGCGCGGTCAGCGCAAACGGCTCCATCATCGCATGGTGCAGGAAGGGCAGCCGGTAATCCGCCTCGACCAGCTTGGCACCTGCCGCCTTGAACCCGGCATCGACATCGCCGCTGCCGGCCGTGCCATCGGGCTTGTTGGCCGCGCGCAGTTTATCCTGATCGGCAAAGATCGACGCGGTGGAAATGCCGCCATGCCCGCCATCGCTGAATTTGGGGGAAAGCGCGCGCAGGCCCTTCAGCGCCTGCCAATAGCCCTTGGCCACGACAACCACCGCACCGTCGAGCTTGATCACCTTTTCCACGCCCGCAATCGCCATGGCGGGGGCGGGATCGACGGATACCAGCTTGCCGCCCCGCACCGGGGCCGCCATCACCGTCGCAACACGCATGTCCGGTAGGCTGAAATCCATGCCATATTGCGCCGTGCCGTTCACCTTGGCCGGAATATCGAAGCGCGGCACGGACTTGCCGATATACTTGAAATCCTTTGCCTGTTTCAGCGCCGGGCTGGTGTTGAGCGATCGCCCCGCCGCCTCTGCCGCCAGTTCGCCATAGCGCAGCGCACGGCCTGATTTGGCGTGCGTCACCTTGCCATTGGCCGTGGTGAGTTCAGCCACGGATACGCCCAGCCGACTGGCAGCGGTGTCCATCAACGCCAGCCGGGTCGCTGCCCCCACCACCCGCACGCCGCGCTGGCCAGTGTAGCGCAGCGCAGACGATCCACCGGTGATCTGCAGATTCAGCGACCGCGTGAGCATTGACGCGAGCGATTCCGGCAAGGCGGCCGCAACACCCTGATAGCCGGACAGCTCCCCCAGAAATCCGCGCCCCAGCGGCACATTGGCAAAGGCCGATTCAGCAGGCGCAGAAACGACTTCGATCTTGGCCCAATCGGCATCAAGCTCTTCGGCCAGCATCTGCGCCAGCCCGGTGTTCGATCCCTGGCCGATATCGGTATGCGGCGAATAAAGCGTTACCTTGTCATCCTCGCCAATGCGCAGCCAGGTGGCGAAGTTATGCCCGTCCTTGCCGTTGGTCAGTGCCGCCGCGGCCGAGCGCGCCGAGCTGTCGGCATATTTGATCGCGAAAATGCCGCCACCGATTACGGCCGCGCCACCGATCAGGAATGTTCTGCGGATCATGCCCATCTGCTTGTTCCTCAGGCCTGGCCAGCGACGGCGTGGATCGCCGCGCGGATACGGGGATAGGTGCCGCAGCGACAAATATTCGTCATCGCTTCGTCGATTTGCGCGTCACTCGGGCTTGGGCTGGCGGCGAGCAGCGCGGCGGCGGCCATCAACTGGCCGGACTGGCAATAGCCGCATTGCGGCACCTGATGTTCAATCCATGCCGCCTGCAGCTTGTGGAGCGTGCCATCAGCAGCGCCCAACCCCTCAATCGTGGTGATCGCCTTGCCGGCCACATCGCCCACCGGCACGCTGCATGATCGCATCACTTCGCCATTGATGTGCACGCTGCACGCCCCGCAGGCGGCGATGCCGCAGCCGAACTTGGTGCCCGTCATCCCCAATTCTTCGCGGATCACCCACAGCAGCGGGGTATCGGGTTCAGCGGTAATCGACACGGGCTTGCCGTTGACCGTTGCTGTGATTGCCATGCTGCCTACCCCCGCCCGAGATTTAATTGGGTTGCTTATAACAACGAACAAGGCCGGTTGCCATGGCCGTCAGCTTGCCTTGGGGAACCAGGGCAGGAAGCCGCTGGTGCGCCGCACATAATCTTCATAGCCCGGCTTTTTACGCTTTAACCGCCCCTCGATCGTCGGCACGCCAGACCATTTCATCAGCGTCCAGGTGAGGAAAATCGGCCCGGGCAATGCCCACAGGCCAGTGCTGCTTTCCGCCGCAATCAGGAACAGGCCCCACCAGGTACAGGCATCGCCGAAATAATTGGGGTGGCGGGTATAGCGCCACAGGCCCGTCGTCAGCACCTGGCCCCGATTGGCCGGATCGCGGCGGAACCGCACCAGCTGCCAGTCGCCGATCGTCTCGAACGCGATACCGATCACCGCGACGCCTGCGCCGATCAGCCCCAATGTGCCAATTCCGGGCGTGGCATCAATCTGCCCCAGCTGCACCGGCAGGCACACAAAGAACAGCAACGGCGCCTGCACCGCATATACCAGCCGCGCCGATGCCTCGCCAAAACCCCAGCCGTTTTTCTCCTGGGCATGGGCAAACATCGTCACATAACGCCGATCAGGCCCGTGATTGCGCCACCGCCACAGCAGATACCCGCCCAGCCGCAGGCCCCACAGCGCGCACAATGCCATCAGCAGCGCCTTACGCCCGGGGTCACCGCTGGTTTGCACAAATGTCGATGCGCCCAGCACCACCATGCCGATCGCCCACACGCTGTCTACCGGCGTCACGTCGCGCGTTTTCAGCGTGATCAGCCACAGGCCGAAAAACATCACGATCAGCACCACCGCATTGGTGGCAAGCACCATCCCCACGCTCATGCCGCCATCTCCAACCCGGCAGACTCGACAATGAAGCTGACGGTGGTCGTGGTTGATCCGCCGATATTCAGCGTCTGCACCCGGCGCGCGCCATCGACCTGATAATCGCCTGCACCGTCCGTCACCTGTTTATACCCGTCCAGTAGCATTCTCACCCCC
>JBBQDD010000023.1:0-16672 GCA_038319335.1 Sphingomonadales bacterium | reverse complement strand
ATCGGATCACGTTCCGCTGCACCGGCCGCAACGGCTGCCTCGATCATCGCATATTCACCCGATACTTGATAAGCGAATACAGGCACTTCGAACGCGTTTTTCACCCGCACGATGATGTCGAGATAGGGCAAGCCAGGCTTCACCATTACGCTGTCCGCGCCCTCATCCAGGTCGAGCGCAACTTCGCGCAGTGCCTCCTCGGCATTGGCGGGGTCCATCTGATAGGTTTTCTTGTCGCCTTTCAGCAGCCCGCGACTGCCCACGGCGTCGCGGAACGGGCCGTAAAAGGCGCTCGCATATTTGGCGGCATAGGACATGATCTGCACGTTCACATGCCCCTCTTCCTCCAGCGCATCACGGATCAGGCCGATACGCCCGTCCATCATGTCGCTCGGCGCGATGATGTCTGCCCCGGCCGCCGCCTGGTTCAGCGCCTGCGCCACCAGCACCTCTGCCGTATCGTCATTCATCACATAGCCCTGCGCATCGACCAGCCCGTCATGCCCGTGCGCGGTATAGGGATCGAGCGCGACATCGGTCAGCACGCCGATACCGGGCACCGCTGCCTTGATCGCGCCAATCGCCCGGCACATCAAATTATCAGGGTTTAGCGCCTCACGCCCATCCTCGGTACGCAGTGCGCGCGGAGTGTTGGGGAACAGCGCGACGCACGCAATGCCGGCGGCCTCCGCTTCGCGCGCCCGCGCAACGATATGGTCGACTGACCAGCGCGACACGCCGGGCAGGCTCGCAATCGGATCCTCCACGCCCTCCCCTTCGGTAATGAACAGCGGCCAGATGAGATCGGCCGGCGTCAGCACCGTTTCAGCGTGAAGCCGCCTGCTCCACGGTGCGGAGCGGGTGCGACGAAGGCGAAGCGCGGGGTAGCTGGTCATGCGCTGGTGTTTGCGGGATCACGCCGGGCGGAGCAAGGGGATATCACCCCGCCGGATGCAATGCCCCGGCCGGATCGGCAGATGCCTGTGCTGGCGGCGGTGCCATGTCCGGCGGTTGGTGGCCAGCGGGCAGCTGCATTGAAATGTCTCGCCAATTTCCGAGTCGATAGAACACGGCGGCCAGCGCCACCGTCGCGATCGATCCCACCGGGAACGACCACCACAGTGCATCCACCCCCAATATGGGTCGCGCCAACAACGCAAATCCAAGCCGCAGCGGGAACATGGCGGTGAACAGGATCAGCAACGGCCCCAGCACCGCGCCGTTCGCGCGCACCACGCCAAAGAACACCATCGTACAGCCGAACAGGATGAAGCCCCAGGTCGCAATCAGCTGAATGTGCCGCGCAATCGGCAGCGCGGGGCTAACGCCGCCCAGGAACAGCGCCATCACCGCGCGATCAAAGATCAGCAGCAGCACCACCATCGCGCCGGTGATCGCCAGGTTGATAAGCAGCCCTGCGCCCGTGATCTGCTCCACCCGGTCCCATTTGCCCGCACCGATATTCTGCGCGGCCATTGCGCTCACCGCCGCGCCAATCGCCATGGCTGGCATCTGGACATAGGCCCAAAGCTGCAGCGTCACGCCGAATGCCGCGCTGGTATCCACACCCTCACGGTTCACCAGCCCCATCATGGTGAGGCCCGCCACGGCAATCACAATCATCTGCGCGCCAATCGGCACGCCCTTGGTCACGATTGCCCGCACCACCTGTCGGCTGGGGAACAGATAGCGCAACTCGTCGCCGCGCAGCCGCAGCGTCAGGTCATAGCGATAGATATAGGTGATCAGCGCGATCAGGGCGGTGATGTTGGCAACCAGCGATGCCGTTGCAGAACCGGCGATCCCCATCCGCGGAATCGGCCCAAATCCCAGGATGAAAAGCGGGTTCAGCCCCGCATCAAGCGCCGACGCGAGCAGCCCGAACCACAAAGGCGTCATCGAATCGCCCGTGCCGCGCAGCCCCATCGTGATCAGCACCAGCATCATCGACGACGGCAGCGCCAAAAAGATGATCCGCAAATAGGTGAGCGCGAGCGGAAACGCATCGCCAGGCGTCGCCAGCCAGCCGAGTATCTGGGGCGCAAAAATCCACCCCAGGCTCGCCACGACGATGGCAGAGCCAAACACCAGCCCCACCGCCGATCCAAACGCCTGCCGTGCGGCATCGATATCGCGGCGGCCAAAGCTTTGCCCAACCAGGATCGTCGCGGCCATGCCAAAGCCGAATACAGCCGCGAACATCAGGAACATGATGTTGTTGGCGTTGGACGTGGCGGCCAGCGCGCTTTCCCCCAGAAACCGCCCTACCCAAATCGAATTGATCGATCCGTTCAGCGATTGCAGGATATTGGTGGCAAGCGTGGGCAGCGCAAAGACAAGCAACGTCTTGCCGATGGGCCCAGTCGTCAGGTCACGACCGCCGCGCGCGGATGGGGGCTGTGCCATGCGGGTTCCTTTTCTGGCGACGGCTTTAGGGAATTTTGCGCAGAAAGCTAATCCGGGATTTGGGCGGGTGGAGCGCGCGTTCAGTCGCTTCGCTTCTCCCCTTCCCTTCTCCGCTTCCCCGGGGAAGCGGAGAAGGGTTCAGAGGGCGGAGGCTGTTACCCCAACCGCGCCAGCGCCGCGCTCAACCGCTCGGCCTCGGCAGATTTATCCGCATGGTCGGCCCGCGCCTTCTCGATCGCCTCGGGCTTGGCGCGTTCGACAAAGCTGGCATTGCCCAACCGCGCTGCGAGCGAATCGCGCTCCTTCTCCGCCGCCGCGATGCCCTTGGCCAACCGTGCGCGTTCCGCATCCAAGTCGATCACGCCTTCCAGCGGCAGGACAAAGGTCGCCTCGTCGACCACCAACTGCGCAGCGCCGCCTGCCGGGGCGTCGCCCGCCATCACATCCACCCGCGCCAGCCGCGCAATCGACGCGCGTTGGCGTTCCAGACGTGCAAGCGTACCGGCGGATGCATCGCGCCCGTGCATCGCCATCCGCGCGCCCGGGCTGATGCCCAATTCATTGCGCGCACCGCGGATGCCACTGACCAGCTTGATCAGCCAGTCGACCTCCGCGCTCGCCTCTGCATCAATCGCGCCGGCATCGACCACCGGCCATTTCGCCACGATCAGCTCATAATCGCGCGGACCCATTTTCGACCACAGCTCTTCGGTGATGAACGGCATGAACGGGTGGAGCACCACCAGAATCTGGTCGAGCACCCAGCCTGCCACTGCCCGGGTTTCGTCAGCCTCATCCCCCTCCCGCTTGCGGGAGGGGTTAGGGGTGGGCGTGTCCGCAAGAGCAGCCGTATCGTCCTGATCAGGCCCACCCCCGGCCCCTCCCGCAGGCGGGAGGGGGGAAAGCACCGGCTTGATGAGTTCCAGATACCAGTCGCAAAACTGGTTCCACGCGAACTGATAGATCGCATTGGCCGCCCCATCGAAGCGGAAATCCGCCAGCGCCGCGTCAACCGCCTGCACCGCCGCTATCGTCTCCCCGATGATCCATTTGTTCACCGCCAGCGTGGCAGGCGGCGCATCGGGTGATGTGCTCGCGACGATGCCGTTGCCTTGCGCAAAACGAGCCGCGTTCCACAGCTTGGTCGCGAAGTTGCGATATCCCTCAACGCGGCGCTCATCCATCTTGATGTCGCGGCCCTGGCTCTCCATCGCCGCCATGAAAAAGCGCAGGGCATCCGCGCCATATTGGTCGATCAGGCCAAGCGGATCGACGGTATTGCCCTTCGACTTCGACATTTTCGACCCGTCCGCCGCGCGGACCAGCCCATGCAGGTACAGCGTGCGAAACGGCACATCGCCCATGAAGTGCGAGCCCATCATCATCATCCGGGCATTCCAGAAAAACAGAATGTCGAACCCGGAGATGAGCACGTCGTTGGGGTAGCGACGCCCCAGTTCGGGGTTCAGAATCGACTGAGCTACCCGTGCGGCTTCAACCGACATTTTGTGTGGTCGACCCGCCAGTGCCTCAGCTTTCGCGGCTCCTCCGGCTAAGGCAAATATTGGCGCTTTAGGCATTTCAGTCGGCCACCCAAGCGTAGCGAAAGGCCATAACGCAGACGAGAACCAGGTGTCGAGCACGTCGGCATCTTGGAATATCGGTACTGTCTGTTTGTAAGTCACAATATGACTAAACAATGCTAAACTATCGGCAACGACTTCAACGGCTTCAAACCCATAGTACGCATGAGCTTTCGCTATCGCTTCTTCCTCAGTTTCGGCCACGAACTGCGTCAAATTGACCGCATCATATCCATTAACTGTCCTCGTTGGCCCAAACCAAGCCGGAATCCGATGTCCCCACCACAGCTGCCGGCTCACGCACCAGGGCTGGATATTGTCCATCCAGTTGAAGAACGTCTTTTCCCAGCTTTTCGGCACGATATCGATCGCGCCTGATTTCACAGCCTCGATCGGCGCCTTCGCAAGCGTTGCCGCGTCGACATACCATTGGTCAGTCAGCCATGGCTCGATCACCACGCCGGATCGATCACCGAACGGCGTTTGAATCGTGCGAGGTTCGGCGTCGTGTTCCTCGCCCTCCTTGTCGACATGGGGGACAAGGCGGCCAAGCGCCTTCATCCGCTCCACCACCAGTTCCCGCGCGCCCGCAACCCCGCCGGTCTTGAAGCGCGGCAGGCCGATGAATTCGGCAGGCACCAGGCCATCTACCGTCTGCACCACCTTCGCCTTGGCCTCGAGCATGTTGAGCATCTCGCCCGCCTTGAAGCCCGCGCGCTTGCCCACTTCAAAATCGTTGAAGTCATGCCCCGGTGTGATCTTCACCGCGCCCGATCCAAGCTCCGGATCGGCATGATCATCGGCAATGATCGGAATGCGCCGCCCGGTGATCGGCTGGTCGATGAACTTGCCGATCACAGACTGGTAACGCGGGTCCGCCGCGTTCACCGCCACGGCCATATCGGCCAGCATCGTTTCAGGCCGCGTGGTCGCCACCACGATATGATCGCGCCCGTCCGCCAGCGTGACGCCGTCGGCAAGCGGATAGCGGAAGTGCCAGAAGCTGCCCTTCACCTCCCGCGTTTCGACCTCCAGATCGCTGATCGCAGTGCCCAGGCCCGGATCCCAGTTCACCAGCCTTTTGTCGCGGTACAGCAGCCCCTGATTATACAGATCGACAAACACCTTGATGACGGCCTTTGAAAAGCCAGGGTCCATCGTGAAGCGTTCGTTTTCCCAATCCATCGAACAGCCAAGCCGCCGCAATTGCTGCGTAATCTGGCCGCCGCTCTCGGCCTTCCATTCCCACACCTTGGCGACAAATTCTTCGCGGGTGAAATCGGTGCGCTTCTGCTGGTGCAGCGCCATTTGCCGCTCAACCACCATCTGCGTGGCAATGCCGGCATGATCGGTGCCGACCACCCACAGCGCATCCTTGCCCAGCAGCCGGGCGTGGCGCGTCAGGATATCCTGCAGCGTGTTATCCAGCGCATGGCCGATATGGAGCGATCCCGTCACATTTGGCGGGGGGTTCACGATCGTCCAGGGTTCGGCACCGGGGCGATCAGGGTGGAACAACCCGTTCGCCTCCCAATGCGCGTACCAGCGTTGTTCGATTTCGGCGGGGTCGAATGTCTTGGGAAGTTCGCTCATGCCCCTGCCCTTAACCGGCAGTTCCGGGCTTCGCTAGCCTGATGCTGCGCCGCGCAACGCCAGCGGCGTCGGCGCGTGGTGCTTATCGAGCCGTGTTATCGGCCCGGGTTATCGACCCTGGGTGATCCGGGCGATCTCGCGCGCCACCATATCCTCCACCATGCCGGGCAGCTTGGCGTCCAGCCATTCGCGCAGCATCGGGCGGAGCATCTCACGCACCATGCCCTCCAGCGTTTCGGGGGCGGAAGGTTCTGCGGCTGGGGCAACCGGCTTCACGATCATGCGTGACAGTGTGTCGAGCGCACCCCGGCTGGCCTGTGCCGCCGTTTCGGAAAGGATCGAATCGCTGGGCAGTGGCGCAGGCGCACGCTCGTCACCATCAACATCGTCGATCACCGGGTCGCTGAGTTCCAGCACGTCAGCCGGTTCAATCGGCGCGCGGCGCAGCGGCGCGGGTGCTGCGCCCACAGCGCCGCCACCCGAACGCGGGGTGCGGCGACCACGGGCAACGGCTGTGCTGTCGCCCTCTTCAGCAATGATCCGTTTGATCGAGGACAAGATGTCCTCCATCGACGGCTCCACGCTCATGTCGCCCATCGCCTTGCCCCGCCGCCCTGACCGCCGCGTCAGCGATCCTTAGGCGGCGTGTTTGCGGGATTACCGACACTTCTGTCAACAGCGGGCGACACGGTGGGATCGATCGGGCGTGTGACAATCGCGTTTTGCGCTGGCGTGTTGACGGTGGAGGTGGCGACCGGCGTCGGCGTGGGGTCTTCGTCCCAATCGATGATCCGATTGCGCACGCGCTCGTAATTGCTGGCCGGATCGTACAGCGTGGCCCCATCAAGCCCCAAATCCTTTGCCTCGGCGCGTCCCATGGCGGCGATGACGGCGAAACCGGCCACATAGGCATCCCGCCGCGCCGTCACGAGAGTGACCTGGGAATTGAGCAATTCCTGCTCGGCATTCAGGATTTCCAGGATCGTGCGATTGCCAACGCTGTTTTCAGCACGCACCCCTTCCAGCGCGAGGCGATTGGCGCTGACGGCCTCCTCAGCGGAGCGGATAACGTCAAGCGCTGCACGATAAGCCGCATAGGCAGACCGCGCCTGTGAAACGACGCCGCGCTCGGCCTCTGTCAGCTGTTCAATCGACTGGCTCTGCCGGGCCTGTGCCTGCCGAACCCGCGCTGCTGGCGCACCGCCCTGATACAGCGGCAAGGATAGCCGCAGGCCAAACTGCGCCGTCCGGTCGAACTGGGGCGGCGCCGCATTATTCCCAAAGCTGCCCAGGGTTCCCAGAAAATTGGTGTAGTTGCTCTGCGCAAAGGCATCGACGGTCGGGCGCTTGGTCGCACGTGCCGATTTCACGTCATAGCCCGACGCCTCAAGCGCTTTTCGCGCCGCAAGCAAGTTCGGGTTTTCGGCGAGCGCGATCTGCACCGCTGCATCCGGATCAGTCGGGAGCGTTGGCAAGGGCGGCGGCGTTTCAAGCTCTCCGGGGGGAGAGCCGACCAGGCGAATATAGTTTTCCCGGCTGGAAATGAGTCGCGACTGCGCCGTTTCCAGCTGGCTTTGCGCCAGGGCCAGCCGCGCTTGCGACTGGGCAACATCGGTACGGGTAAGGTCACCCACTTCGAACCGGTCGCGTGACGCCTGCAGATTGACACCCAGCACACGCAAATTCTGTTCGTTCAGCTGCACCACGGCGGAATCGCGTTGAACATCCATGTACGCGGCAACCACGGCGGTGAACAAATCCGCCTCGGTGCCGCGCAACGATGCCCGGCCGCCATCGACGCGCACCTTGGCCGCCTCGATCCCGTTCTTCACAGCACCACCCCGGTATAGCGGATAGGAAAGGCTGGCCTGGGTCTGGCTGGTGCGCGATGGCGCCGTGAATGACGTGATCGGCAAGACTACGTTTTCACTATAAGTGCTTTGCAACTGCACCGCGGGAAATGCGCTGGAGCGCGCCAGCGGTACGGCTTCGTCCGTGGCGCGCTGGCTGGCGCGCTGGGCGGCCAGCGTCGGGTTGGTGTTATACGCCTTGATCATCGCCTCGCGCAGCGTTTCCGCCGCAACCGGGCCCGATGCCGACAGCGCAAGCGTGGCAAGCGCCGCCCCGCCCAGCATTCTGGATTTACGGGCCGATGCAAGGGTCAGAAAGGCTGATGGCGAGAAGGCGGGGAGCGAACGCATGGAAAAAAGCTTTCTCAAAAAACAAACTGTTGCGGCACGGCAAACCCGGGCAGGCTGACGCAATCGACATCGGCAAACGCCACCAAACCAAACCCGCCGGTGCTGCGGCGACCGGCCGCAAGGCGGGATACGCCGCGATCGATAATGCCCGTCACCAGCCGGCCACCGATCGCCAGCTGGTCGATCAACGCCTGGGGCACCTGCGCCACCGCGCCGTCAATCACGACAACGTCATAGGGCGCGCCAGGCGCATGGCCCTGCTCCAGCGGGCCGGTGATCATCATCACCCGGCTGTTCCCAGCCAACGCCGCTGTCGCGATGCTCACCAATGCCGGATCGGATTCCACCGCCACCACCATCGCCGCCATTTCAGCCAGCACGGCAGCGGTATAGCCCCCCGCCGCGCCAATCAGGAGCACCCGGTCAGTCGGCGTCACAGCAGCTTCATTCAGCAGCCGCCCGGTCGCAATCGGCACGTTCGCCGCGCGCCCTGAACCCAGCGGCAAGGCAGTGTCGCGATAGGCCAGGCCGGCAACCGAGGGCGGCAGATAGGCCTCACGCGGGATTTTGCCCATCACCGCAACCAGCCGTGCGTCGCTGACGGCATTGGTCCGCAACTGGCTTGACACCATCGCCTGGCGCATTGCCGCAAACTGGGCCTGATCAGCTACCGTCACCACAATGTCCCCTTGGCACAACTGTTTTACGTGTGCAATACACCAAGTCCTGATTGGATCAGGATATCGGCGGGCTTGTATAGCGCCCTTCCCGGGCCGCCAAGATAGGTTTCAATATTAAACCGACAAGCACCGGGCCCAGCACGCGGTGGTGTCAGCTTGGCGCCCTGGCTGCTGCCGCACCGGCTTGACAGCCCGGCCCCGCCCGCGCATTGGCCCCCGCTCTGGCCCGATGGCGGAGTGGTGACGTAGAGGACTGCAAATCCTCGCACCCGGGTTCGATTCCCGGTCGGGCCTCCATTCCTGACTGATACTGACGCGGGATAGTGCCGCAGGCGCCACGACTAGGCCCCGGCCCACGCCGGGCCAGGGGTTTCAGCCGCGGCTAGTGCGCAACCCTTCCTGCATCGACAGCGATACTGCGCCCGCGCACCGAATCACGGTGGCAGGCCTGAGACGCGTCCCGCCGATAAGAGCTCGGATCGGCACCATAGCCATCGCGAAACGCGCGGCTGAAATGGCTGCGGCTAGAAAAGCCGATATTCGCCGCAATCACCTTCACCGGCATATTGGTGGACCGCAGCATTTCCGCCGCGTGGTGCAACCGCGTGCGCGCGACGAATTCCATCGGGCTGATCGCAAACGCATGCGAAAACTCGCGCGCAAAGGCCGATCGGCTCATCCCCGCAATCGACGCCAGCCCCGCTACGCTGTGGCGCGCGGCGGGTTTGTCGAGCACCGCCGTTACCGCCTTGCCCAGTCGGGGGTCGCGCAAGGTGCTGAGCAGGCTGATTTCATGCTCGCTGCGCGCAAAATGCCGCCGCAGCAGCAGCAACACGCAGGCCTTCATCAACGCACCGGCCAGCGCGCGCGAGCCCAGGCCAGGATTAGCGAGTTCAGCCGCCATCATTTCATAGCTGTGGCGCACCACGGGCTGGTCGAGCAGGTTCTCGACGATCGGCTTGCGCACCGTATCCAGCAGCCCGAATGATCCCGAGATGCTCGCCGAGATCAATCCGCATACGAACCGCAATTCGCCCGGGCTGCCCCCGGTCGCATCGAAACGCAGCATCCCGTTTGAGGTGAGCGAGCAATTTTCCATCGCGACCATCTTGTGCCCCGGCAGATCATCGGCACCGATTGTCTGCGCCAGATGGGGCGGCACCAGCACCACGCTGCCCGGGCCGCAGGCAATCGGCGCATGGCCCGGCACCGTCAGATACATCGTGCCTGACAGCACATAATGGACTTCGATTTCGGTGCATGGCCGCGCGACAAGCTGCAGCCCGCGATTGACCTCGCAAATCGCAAAGGAATCGATCGCCACGTCCAGCGACATCAGCAATCGATCAAGCATCGGTTCGGTCATGCATAGCCCCCCTGCCGGCCATCAATGCCGCCTAGCCGCTGTATCTAGGCATATGTCCGCAGAACGATAAACGGGGTGCGATCAATAAAGCACGATCATGACGCGAAAAGGCACGCTTGGCACATTTTGTAGCAATATCGCAACAAAAACAGCAATTAAAGTCCACAAATCAACCGATCGTGCCGCCCCGCTCGGCATCACGCGCCATCAGTCGCCCGATCGCATCGAACAGTGAATCCATGGCAACGGGCTTGAACAACACTTCGTCCGCCCCGTCGCGCATGCAGCGATCCCGCAGGTCGACCGCCGTGTCTGCCGTCACCACGATGACCGGCAGCGATGCCTTTGCGTCGGTGCGCGCGCGGATATGCTTGATCGCGGTCATGCCATCCATGCCGGGCATCCGCAAAGCCATCAGCACGATGTCGAAATCCTGCTCGTCAATCAGCTTCAGGCCCTGTTCGGCGCTTTCCGCCCCGGTCATCACTGCACCGGCCACGTCGAGCATGTCCTTCACCACGCGCCGATTCATCGAATCGTCTTCAACAAACAGAACGTTCATGGGCGGCGGCCGGAAATGCCGCGCATATTTTTGAGAGGATAAGTCATACCAGGTGCCATATCTGCTCAAGCGGCCTCAGACACAAGTCGTTGCGTATCCGATTGCGTAAGTTGCTGGGCAGATTGCGGATAAAGTGCCTCCACCAGGTCACCCCCGCTGATAGGCTTGGTGATGACATGGGTTATCCCGGCTGCGGCGAGTCGGCCCGCATCGCCCGGTTCCGCCGCCGACCACAGCAGTGAGACGCGCGCGCCCTTTACCAGCGCGGTCGCCGCGATCAGCGTGAGGGCAGCGTCGACATCAGCCTCCGCGCGCGCCGTGGCATCATCGATCAGCACCTGCGCTGGGGCTTGTTCGGCGATCACCCGCACCGCCTCGTCAACCGAATTGGCGAACGCCACCTCGCCCGCGCGCGATGCCAGCAGGGCCCGCAACATGCTGCGTGAAATCGGGTTGCGATCGACGATCAGCAACGCCGGCCCGCGCTCGCCGACACCAGCGCCCGCCTCCGCCGCAGCCGCCAGCACCAGCGGCAGCGTTACCGCAAAGCACGATCCCTGGCCCGGCGTGCTGGTAACGGAAACCTCGCCGCCCATCGCGCGGGCCAGGTTGCGGCAGATCGACAGGCCAAGCCCGGTACCGCCAAACTGGCGCGTCGTCCCGGCATCGACCTGGCGGAAGGATTCGAAGATAATCTCCAGCTTGTCCGCCGGAATGCCGATGCCGGTATCGGCCACGGCAATGCACAGCCGCTGGTCCGCAGTCGTCGTCGCCTTCAGCGTCACTGTGCCGCTGCTGGTGAATTTCAGCGCGTTGGACAACAGGTTGAAGACGATCTGGCGCAACCGTGCCGGATCACCCTCGATCATCACCGGACTGTGATCGAGATCCACGACAAAGCCTATCCCGCGTGCACGTGCCTGATCATCCCATAACCGCGATACCTCACGCATCGTCGCTGGCAGGTCGAGCGGCACGCTTTCCAGCGTCAAATTGCCCGTCTCCATCTTGGCGACGTCGAGGATATCATCCACCAGCGCGCGCATCGTCACGCCAGCGCCGTGCACCACCGTCAGCCGATCGCGCATCGCATCGCCCAGCTCGCGATCGGCCAGCATCACCTGGGTCATGCCCAATATGCCGTTCAGAGGCGTGCGGATTTCATGGCTGGTCGTGGCGAGAAACTCGGTTTTTGCGGCCAGCGCCTTTTCCAGCGCGGTGTTGGTGGCAGCCAGATCGACGTTGGCGGCCCGCACTTCGTTGCGGCTGCGCCGAATCGTGATCAACCCGAAGATCAACATGCCGACGCCAACCAGCGATGCCAGCACGACCCCGATGAAAACGACCCGTTGTTGGCGCGACCGCGCCTTTTCAAAAGCGGCGCTTTGCATCGCCTCATTCGCCTTCAGCGTCGCGATTTTCGCATCTTTGTTGGCATCGTCGAAGCGGGCAGCCATCAGCGCGGTATTTGTCGATGCCGCAAGCTTCGCGGTCTTGTCGTCGAGCCGCTTCAACGCCTCCAGATGCGCCAGCGCCTGGTCGGCACGGCCCATTTTGCTGAATATGTTGTACGCGGTTTCATGAGCGTCGCGAAACGACAGGCTGGTATTCGTCAGGTCGACGCCTTTGAACGCCGCAGAAATCGCCGCCGCCGCGCGCGGCAACTGGCCACGCTGGAACGCTGCCTGGGCTGAAATTGCCAAAATCTGGTCGCGGCCGGCCTGCGCGGCGCCAGTCGCGGTGAGGCGAAAGCCCATGGCGATCGTCCGTTCCGCTGTATCCAGCGCACCCGCCCGCAACTGTGAGCGGGCAATATTGCGCAGGATCCGCGCCTGCAGGATGGGGCTTTGCAACTTGCGCGCAGCCTGCAGCGCTAGCCGATACTGCGCTTCGGCCTCCGCAAATCGTTCATTCTCGACCAGATAATTGCCGCGGTTATTGTAGTTTGAAACGGCAAGCCCGGCATCGCCCTTGTAAATTTCAGCCGATTGGGTGTCGTATTTGATCGCAGTCTCGAAATCGTCTGCTTCACGGTAGAGGGAGGCGATCTGCTGAAGCGCAATGGCCTGGCTGCGTGTCTCGCCAAGTTGCCGGTAAATATTATGGGCAATCTGGAAGTCGGAAAGGGCGCTGCCGACCTTGGCGTGGATGGTGTCCAGCTGCCCGCGCGACAACAGCACGTCTGCGTGCAGCTTTGAAGGGCGGCGTTCACCAATCACGGCGGCGAGTGCCTTGGCGATCAGGGGTTCTGCCCGATCGGCGTCATTCAGGCGGAGGTTGGCCTCACCCTGCAGCCAATAGGTTTCCGCCAGGGCGCGTTTGCGCAGGTCGCTGGGCGGTGTGGCGGCAATCAGTCGCTCGGCGCGTTCAGCATTGGCCAATGCCATGGCTGCATTGCCTCGCATTTGTTCTTTGGCCTGCACCACAAGCTTGGCAGCCTCGGGCGAAGGCATGACGGTGGTGGGCGCAGCCGCTGCGGCAGCCGCTGGTTGCGGAGCTGCAAAAGCAAATAGCAGCAACGGCAGAGCAAGACGCCACATCGTGCGCCCTGATGCCCAGAAGGTCGAAAAGCCGTTCATGATTCTGTTATCGCGCAAAGCCATTAAGCGAGGCCTAAGAGCCGTTTCGCTCAGGCACTCTTCCAAAAGCTTGCCGGGCAGAAGAACGACCCGCGCGTATCGGCAGCAGCCATCAGATGCCGGTCCTCATCGAGAAATTGGCGGAATGCATCGATCGAAATCGGGCGGCTGATCAGAAAGCCCTGGATCATGTCACATCCCATTACACTGAGCAGCGCCATCGCGGCCTGGGTTTCGACGCCCTCTGCCGTCACCTCCATGTCGAGCGCATGGGCAAGATCGATGGTCGACCGCACGATCAGCGGATCGCGGTTGCTGCTCGTCAACTGGGTGATGAACAATTTGTCGATCTTCAGTTCGCTCGCGGGCAACTGCTTGAGATAAGCGAGCGACGACAAGCCCGCACCGTAATCATCAATCGCCAGGGCGATGCCGACTTCGGCAAAGATCTGCAGATGCGCGATTGCGGTTTCGGGGTCGCGAATCACCGACGTTTCGGTAATTTCAAAGCCGATCCGCGCGCCCGACGACTGCACCATCTGGCACGCGCGGGCGACAAACGCCGCGTCACCAAGCAACTGGCCAGAGATGTTGATGAAGATCAGCAAGTCGTGGCCCACGCCTGCCAGCATCTGCTGGTCAGCAATCACTTGTTGCAGCGTCCACAGCGTCAACGGGCCAATCGCGCGGGAATCCTCGGCCGCAGGTATAAAATCGCCCGGCAGGATCAATCCCCTGACAGGATGCTGCCACCGCACCAGCGCTTCGGCGCTGCAAATCTCCTGTCGGCGCAAATGCACCTTTGGTTGATATTGCAGGAACATCTCACCGCGATTGAGCGCCTCATCCAGATCGCGGACCAGGGTGTGGCGATCAAATGCAGGCGCCGTGCTCGACAGATCACGGATCACGGGTGCATGCCCGAACCGCGCTTCTTCGATGGCCTGTTCGGCCTCTTCTGCCAGCCGGATATCGTCGATGGATGCAATGGGCGCGCCCGCGCCCCCCAGTTCGATCGCAATCCGGTGTGGCTCGCCGTCCAGGTCAACCGCTTCTGCGAAAATGATACTCAGTCGGTCCAGCGCGGCCTGCAAATCATCAATGCTGTCGCCGTCAAAGCAGAATTCGACCATCGTGCGGCCAACCACTGCCAGCCGCGCGTGGGGCAGATGTTCCGAAACCCGGTCCGCCACATCCATCACCAGGCAATCGGCGCGTGGCGCGCCAAGGTGCCGACGGAGCGGCCCGAAATTCGCAATCTCTGCCAGGCACAAAAATCGCCAGCTCGGCAGGATCGCCAGCGGATCGTCGATGGTGGTTGCGCATTCGCCGGATCGTTGCGGCGTGCCTGCGATGCCCGGATATGGCCCGAACGGCATGTCGAACTGCACCGCATCAGGCCCAACCAGGGCAAGGGGCGACGGCGACGCCAACAGCCCCTGCCGCGTCATCCGGCCATCCATGTGACCAATGCCAGGATAAGCTGGGCGCATCATCTGATCCCAGACGTAAGCTACAGCGTTGAACGAAAGGTTAAATGCGCCTCCCCGCGGCGAAATCCGCCATCGCCAATGATGTGAGCGATGCTTGCTTTATCCTTAATAAACCATTAAAAAATCAGTGCGTTCGTCGTGAACGCAGTCTGGGAGACCAACAATGTTCGAGTTCATTTTCTCGTTCTTCCACCAGGAAGAAATCAAGCCCTGGTAAACACCAAATCGACCCGGCTTCGCGCGCAACCCTCTATAAAATGACGGATTTGTGTGCGCTGCCGGGTCGATACCTTCCTATTCAGGCTACGCGCGTCATTGGACGTTGGCGTGGTTACTTGAAGAATCCCGAATCGGGACGATCCGGTAGCTGAGACAGCTGTCGATTCCGCAATTCCTGCCTAGTCCGCTCTTATCGCAGCGCTTCTATCAGCCGCGCCAGGAAGGCCGCGCCGCGCTCAAACTGCGCGATTTCAAGATACTCATCGGGTTGGTGCGCCTGCTCGATTGATCCCGGGCCACAGATGATGGTCGAAAATCCAGCTTCCTGGAACTGCCCTGCCTCCGCTGCATAGGGCACCAATCGAGCAGGCCCGTTATCGCCCGCCAGGCGGCGCGCAAGCTGCTCTGCGGGGCTGTTTGGGGCTGGCACCAGACACGGCGTTTTCGATCGGCGGGTGACGCTAACACCCGTGCCCGCAAACCGCGCCTTCATCCCTGCATCCTCGCGCGCCGCCATCGCCAGAAACGGCGCGATTATCCGCTCCGGGTCATCGCCCGGCGGGGTCCGCAGATCGAAGACGAAGGTGCATTCGCCGGCCAGAATGTTCACCGCGGTGCCCCCGTGGATCTGGCCGATGGTCAGCGTCGCATGGGGCGGCATAAAGCCCGATTGTGCATCGCCGTCCCGCTCCAGCTGCTCGGCCAGCTCCGCCAGCGCCTGCATCAGCCGCACCGCAATCATATTGGCCGATACGCCCAGATGCGTCAGGCTGGAATGCGCTTCATGCCCCGTCACCTTCACAATCCAGCTGGAAATGCCCTTGTGGCCGCTCACCACCTCCATATTGGTGGGCTCGCCGACAATCACCGCCAGCGGCGGCGGGAGGTCGCGCACCAGTTCGCGGATCATGTCGGGCGCCCCCAGGCAGCCGACCTCCTCGTCATAGGAAAACGCCAGATGCACTGGCCGCGACAGCGCTGCGCTCACGATATCCGGTGCCGCCGCCAATGCGAGCGCCAGGAACCCCTTCATGTCGCACGTACCGCGCCCGAACAACCGATCACCACGTCGCGTTAACGCGAAAGGATCGCTTCTCCACGCCTGCCCGTCGACCGGGACAACATCCGTATGCCCAGAAAGCACCACCCCGCCCGCCAACGCAGGGCCAATCGTTGCGTAAAGATTGGCCTTCGCCCCCGCCGCGTTGCTGACCCGCGTTGCGGCAACGCCCAGCCCCGCCAGCATTTCCTCGACATAGCGGATCAGCGACAGGTTGGAATCGCGCGACGTGGTGTCGAATGCGATCAGCCGTTCAAGGATCGGCAGCGCGCGGTTGGCGATATCGTCGGACAGGGGAATTGCTGGCATTGCCAGAGCCTAGCCGACAATGATCAGGCCGTCACCGTCTCCCGATCCGCCGCCCCGCGCGAGCCAGCGCGCGCCACCGGGTTGGAAAACTCCATCTCGTCATCCACCGATCCAAAGCGCAGCATCATGATGTCCTTCGCGTAATTCTGGGGCACCGGCCACGGCTGTTTATTGCCCTGTTTGGGGAACCGCTCCATCGCCCGCGTTACGTAACCAGAGCTGAAATCGAGGAACGGCATCGCCTCCAGATCGCTGGCGATCCGCGGCGTCACCTGGCGCATTCCGCGCTTCTTCATCGTATTCAGCAGCCGCGTGACATAGCCACAGGTCAGGTCCGCCTTCAGCGTCCAGCTTGCGTTGGTATAGCCGAATGACGATGCCAGGTTGGGCATGTCGCTGTACATCATGCCCTTGTAATTGAACGTTTTCGCCAGATCAAGCGCCTGCCCGTCCACCGTGAACAACACATCGCTCAACAATTGCAGCTCAAGCCCCGTCGCGGTCACCACGATATCGGCATCGACCCGGTTGCCCGATTCCAGAGCGATGCCGGCTGCGTCGAAATGATCGATCCGGTCTGTCACCACAGCCGCAGTACCCGCCTTGATCGCGTCAAACAGA
>JBBQDD010000022.1:0-16718 GCA_038319335.1 Sphingomonadales bacterium | reverse complement strand
GATCGACTTTGCCGATGGCAAGCGGGTCGCGATCTGGCTGGCGAGCGGTTTTGCGCCGGTGCATGTCGCCAACATGCGCAAGATCGCGCGCGCCGGGTGGTGGAGCGACGCCAGCGTCTACCGCGTGCAGGACAATTACGTCACGCAGTGGGGCGACCCGACCGAGGCCAAGGCCCCCGTCCCGGGCATCAACCTAACGCCGCCTGCGGAATATGAATGGCCTGCATCCACCCACCACATCACCGCCAACCCCTATGCCGATGCCTATGCGCGGGTGACGGGCTTTTCGGCGGATGGCTGGCCGGTGGCCGGCGACGGGCAGCAACAATGGCTGCCGCATTGTTATGGCATGGTGGGGGTTGCCCGCAATCTGGCCCCCGATACCGGCACCGGGGGCGATCTGTACACGGTGATCGGCCATGCCCCGCGCCACCTGGATCGCAACATTGCGGTGGTTGGCCGGGTGATCGAGGGCATGGCCGCGCTGTCTGCCCTGCCGCGCGGTACGGGCGGTGGGCTGGGGCTGTATGAAAGCCCCGAAATGCGCGTGCCGATTGCGCGGGTAACGATCGCGAGCGATGTGCCGGCGGCAACGCGCCCGCATTTCGAATATCTGGCGCCGCCCTCGCCCGAATTTGCGCGCTATCTGGCGGCGCGGGCAAACCGCACACCGCCGTTTTTCACGGTGCCGGCAAACGCTGCCGATCTGTGCAACCTGCCGGTGCCGGTACGCGTCGCCAAACGATAAGGCGGGTTACTTGCCGACCCAGCCCGCCACGTCGGCCGCCACGCGGTTCGCCGCGCGGTTGATGGCCTGGCCAGTCGCGGCCGGGGTAACGCTGCCCACGGGCTCACGCGCTTCAAACCGGCGCTTTTCGAAACTGGGGCTGCCGCCGCGGATCAACGTCGCGTCATAGGTGACGATAGCATCGCCAGTGGCGGCATCAAGGCCAAAGCTGCGCAATTCACCGCCCAGCCGGGCCCCGGGATCGATCATCGACTGCGCCGGGGTGAGCACGACCCGCCCGGTCTGGCTGCCAATCGTATCGGCGAGCAGCCGCGCAAACAGCCGCGCGGGCGGCTCCGACCACACGGCTTCCTTCACATAAGCGATCGTTGTCGGCGATGTCTGCACCGGCACCCGCGGGCTGGCGAGCGAGGCAGGCACGCTGGGCAACTGGATCAATATCGTCGCGGCGGTGGCCGAATTGCTGGTCTGCCCCGCCACCAACGGGGTATCCGGCGTGAGGGTAAGCAACGATGGCGGCGGCGCTGCGCCAAAGCTGATGCAGCCGCCCAGCGACAATGCCGCCAGCAATACCGGAATGAAAGTGATGGGTGGGCGCGTCATGGCTGGCCTCATTTCTTCGGTGCTTTGGGGGCTTTGCCGGGGTTGTAATCAGGCAGTTTTGGCGCGCCGAGGATCGATCCGGCACCGCCCTGGTCAATCTTTTCCGCAACGGAGGTGAGCGATGCGGCCATCACCCGCAGATCACGCACCAACTGGCCGACTTCGGGGATGGTCTGCTTTGAAAAGGCCTGCACCCCGGGTCGCGCTTCGCCGATCAGCATGTCGACCTGTTCCAGGCTGTGCTGGGCAGCGGCAACCGCCTTGTTCAGATTGGCCGTGACGGGCTTGATGTCGTTCGTCAGCACACCATCTGCCGATTGGGCCAGCTTGGTGAATGCCTCGGCAGCCTCGCCGGCTTTCTTGATGGTGACGCGGGTCTCGGCAATCGTCCCGCCCAGATCGCCCGAGCGATCAGCCAGTGCCTTGGTAACGCGGTTGGTGTTATCGAGAATGCCGGTAATCGACGCCATGTTCTTGTCAGACAACAAATCCGTCAGCCGCTCGGTCAGATTGGAGAGCCGTTCGAGCAGCTGCGGGGCGGAGCTGAGCAACGCACCAAGCCCGCCCTGCCGGGTGGGGATGACGGGCACCCCGAACGGGCAGGCGCTTTGCGGCTTTTCCACCGGGCAGCTGATCGGCGGCTGGTTCTTGATCGCCCCATCGAGCAAAATCTCGCTCACCCCGGTAAAGCCAACGCCCTGAATGGTCGCGGTGGTGCCCTGCAGCACAGGGGTGTCGACGTTGATGCTGATCCGCACGCGAACGAACTGCGGATCTTCCTTGAACAGCGCGATTTCCTTCACCTGGCCGGAAGCCACACCGCTGAACGAGACGTTCGATCCCTTGTTGATGCCGTTGATGGATTGCTTGAAAAAGATGTCATACTCTTTGTCCGCGCTGCCGCTGAGCCGGGCGAGCCAGACGACAAATCCTGCCATCAGGACGAGCAAGACCAGCACGACAGTGCCGACAAGGACATGGTTGGAGCGCGTTTCCATCAGTGAGCAGTCCCTGGCTTAGCCTGTATTTCTGCGCGGTGATTTGCAGCTTCCACCGTTGCCGTTGCAGCACGACCCCGTGGCCCGTTGAAATATTCCTGAATCCACGGATGGTCCAGCGCGAGCAATTCATCGATCGTCCCAACCGCGATCACCCGTTTATCGGCAAGCACGGCGACACGATCGCAAATGGCGTACAGCGTATCCAGATCATGCGTGATCAGGAAAACGGTCAACCCCATGGTTCGTTGCAATGATTTGGTCAGCTCATCAAAGGCGGCGGCACCAATGGGATCAAGCCCTGCGGTCGGTTCATCCAGAAACAGCAATTCAGGGTCGAGCGCGAGCGCGCGGGCAAGCCCGGCGCGCTTGCGCATCCCGCCGGAGAGTTCGGCGGGAAATTTTGGTCCGGCCTCAGCCGGCAGCCCTGTCATCACGACCTTATAGGCGGCAATCTCGTCAAGCAGGCCCTGGTCGAGGTCGCGGTAAAATTCGCGCAGCGGCAGCTGGACGTTTTCGGCCACGGTGAGCGTGGAAAACAGCGCGCCACCCTGAAACAGCACGCCCCAGCGCCGCCTGATCTCGATCGTCTCGCTCTCATCACGGTCGACGGTGGATTCGCCAAAGACATTCACGTCCCCCGCATCAGGCGTTTGCAGCCCGATGATCGCGCGCATCAGCACGGATTTGCCCGTGCCCGATCCGCCCACGACGCCGAAAATCTCACCGCGCCGCACCTGCAGATCAAGCCCGTCATGGACCACCTGGTCGCCAAAACTGGTTTTCAGCCCCTTGACGGAGATGACGACATCGCCCGCCATCAGTTCCATCCCAGCCAGGTGAAGAACACCGCAAAAAACGCATCAAGGACAATCACCAGGAAGATCGCCTGCACAACGGCGGCGGTGGTGCGCTTGCCGACCTGTTCGGCATCCGATTCGACCTGCATCCCCTGAAAACAGCCCGCAATCGCGATGATCGCGCCGAATACGGGGGCTTTCAGCAGCCCGATATACAGATCAGTGATCGGCACGACTTCGCGCAGGCGCTGGATGAAGGTGACGGGCGGAATGCCGAGCGAAATCCAGCACAAAAGTCCACCACCGATGATCGCGACGACCGAGGCATAGAAGCCCAGCAGCGGCATCATCAGCACCGCTGCCAGCAACCGTGGCAGCACCAGCGCCTCCATCGGCGATACGCCGATCGTGCGCATCGCGTCGATTTCCTCGGTCAGCTTCATCGTGCCAAGCTGCGCGGCAAATGCAGAACCCGAACGCCCGGCGACCATGATCGCCGTCATCAGCACGCCCAGTTCGCGCAGGGTAATGCGGCCAACCAGATTGATCGTGAACACCTCTGCGCCAAATTGCCGCAGCTGCACCGCACCCTGTTGCGCGATTACCAACCCGATCAGGAAGCTCATCAGCCCGATGATCCCCAGCGCGGAAACGCCGACGACTTCGAACCGCTGTACGGTGGCATTGAACCGGAACCGGCTGGGATGGGTGATGACGTTGAACAGCGCGATCATTGTCGCCCCGAAAAACCCCACCAGGCCGTACATCGTCTTGAACGATGTCATCACCGCCGCGCCGATTTCACCCAGCACGCGCACCAATGGCCCGTCGGAATCGGGGCGCATCGCCACTTGCTGATCAGCCGCCGATACCTGGTCGAGCAGATGGCGGGCGTCAGTGCTCAGCCCCTCCACCCGGGCCTTGTGTTCGGCAGCGAAGCGATAGATCAGCCATGCGCCCACGGTATCGATGCGTTCGACCCCGCTCAGATCGAGCCGATCGACCTTGCCGTCAAAATCGCGCAGCCGGTTGGGGAAACTGCCCAGATTCGCCAATGACAAGCTGCCGCTGAAGCGCAGCGTATCGGCACCGCCGACATTTTCATGTGAAAATTCAGCCATTCTGCCCATCACAACCATCTTTGCTGCAAACGCGCTGGATCGGCAAGGAGATAGCTGTCTATGGATGAGACATGCAGCGCCTGGCGATTTACGACATGGACAAGACGATAACGCGCGCCGCGACATGGACGCCATTCCTGCTCCAGTCCGCGCGTGGTCACGCCCCGTGGCGGCTCGCATTGCTGCCGCTGCTGGCGGGTACGGCCATCGGTTATTGGGCGGGGTTGCGGGATCGGGGCGGGTTGAAGGAGGACGCGCAGCGGCTGATGCTGGGGGGTAATGTTCCCCCGCCGGCCATGGCGGCGATGGCGGACGACTTTGCCGATGGCCTGCTGGCACGCGGCATCTATCCAGCAGCACTTGCCCGGATCGCGGCTGACCGCGCGGCGGGCTATCGGCTGGTGCTGGCCACCGCATCGTTCGATTTCTATGTGCAGGCGATTGCAGCGCGGCTGGGGTTTGACGCGGTTATTGCCACGCAATCGGCGGTCGGCCCGCAAGGCGGCATCCGCGCGGCTATTGCGGGGGAGAATTGCTATGGCCCGGCCAAGCTGCGGATGATCCAGGACTGGCTGGCGACACAGGGTATCGCGCGCGAGGCGGCCCATGTTCGATTTTATTCCGATCATGTGTCGGACGCGCCAACGCTCGCCTGGGCTGATGAGCCCTTCGCCGTAAACCCGCATGCGCCCCTTCGGGCAGCGGCGGCGCGCGCGGGATGGCCGGTGCTTGATTGGCGAGATGGTGCGCCTAGCGGCAGTTGATGGGCCCTCACAGCGCCACATCCACGCTATGGATCACCAGGCCGACCAGTCCGCCAACGATGGTGCCGTTGATGCGAATGAACTGCAGGTCGCGGCCAACCGCATTTTCCACCCGGCGGGTGATGGTCTGCGCGTCCCAGCCGCGAATCGTTTCGGAAACCAGCCGGACGATCGCGTCGCCGTAATCAGCCGCCGTCCCCACCGCCGCGCGGCGCACGAAGCGGTTGATGGTCGCGCGCAGCCGGGCATCTTCCTGCAGGGTGGTGCCAAGCTGCTGCAGCGCCTCGCCCAACTTGCCCTGCCGCCCCGCCGCCGGATCGCGCGCAATCCGCAACATCGCCTGGCGGGCGGATTCCCACAGGCCGTCCAGCCAGTTCTGCATCGCCGGGTTATCGATAATTTCCAGCTTCAGCGCCTCGACGCGCAGGCGCATCACATCGTCAAACTGAAGATCGAAGGCGAGCTTTGCCAGCCCCTCCTCCGCCTTGGCGCGCAGCGGGTGGCCGGGATCATTGGCCATATCGGCCAGCATCTGATCAAGGCCATCGATAATCTTGTTGGCCAGCGTTTCGTCCAGCCCGGTCCAGCGCATTACTGATCCGGCGCGTTCATGCACCATTGCGCGGATGATGGCTTCGTTGGCCGATAGCGTCTGCCCCGCCCAGCGGATGATGCCGTTCAGCAATGGCAGATGCCGGTCCTTCAGCATCGCTGCGTCAAGCGCCTGACCCAGCAGCGGCGCGATATCGAGCGCGCGGAGCCGCTGGCCGATCGTGTGTTTCACCATCCCGCCGAGCCGCTTCTGGTCGAACGCCTCCAGCACGTCCGCCGCAAGCCGGCCCGCCCCGCGCCGCAGCCGCCCATCGCCCGACGACGGACTGGCGAGCCAACGCCCGGCCGACGATGCCAGATCAAGCCGCCGCATCCGCCGCGCCACCACGCCCGGCACCAGGAAGTTATCGCGCAGGAACGCCGCCAGATTGTCGCCAATCCGGTCCTTGTTACGCGGAATGATCGCGGTGTGGGGGATCGGCAGGCCAAGCGGGTGGCGGAACAGCGCGGTAACCGCGAACCAATCGGCCAGTCCGCCCACCATGGCCGCTTCTGCAAACGACCGGAGAAAGCCAAATGCCGGGTGCACCGCGTCGAGCGCGCGGGCGATGAAATACACCGCCGCCATAGCGACCAGCAGGCCCGTTGCAGTGGCCCGCATCCTTATCAGCGCTGGCGGGGGCGCCTGATCGGGGCTGACGGGGCGGGTGAACAGGTTCATCACCTGCCCAATCCCCCACCGCCCGGATAGTTCAACCCGGCGGTGGACCACGCGGTGATGCCCCAGGTCAGCCGCCAGATCAAACCGCCGGTCACTCGGCGGGCTGGGGCTCGCCATCACCCGGCCGATAGCCGATTGGCCGGGGGCCGCTTGGCTGGTTGTCGATCACCGGAATGCCGTTATCGCCCGCCTTGTACGTCAGCAAGCGGCGGCCCAGGCGTGGGCCAATCCATTCCTCGATACCAACCGCGATGCTGAACCCGGCGGGGACGATCACCAGCGTCAATATGGTCGACAGGATGAGCCCGCCGATCACGGTAACGCCCATCGGCGCGCGGAAGCTGCCATCGCCGGTCAGCGACAGGGCGATCGGCACCATGCCGGCGACCATCGCGATCGTGGTCATCACGATTGGCTGGGCGCGCTTGTGCCCGGCATCGAGGATCGCGGTCGTTTTATCGATACCCTTGTGCATTTCCTCCAGCGCGAAATCGACCAGCAGGATCGAGTTTTTAGCGACAATACCCAGCAGCATCAGCAGCCCGATGAACACCGGCATCGACACCGCATCGCCCGTCAAGCGCAGTGCAATCGCACTGCCCAGTGGTGCCAGGATCAGCGAACCCATGTTCACCAGCGGCGGCATCACGCGCTTGTACAGCAGGACGAGCACCGCAAACACAAGCAACACGCCCGCCACCACCGCAAGGACGAAGTTGAACAGCAATTCGCCGAGCCACTTGTCCTGGCCCAGGGTCAGCTGGGTGACGCCGGTCGGCAGATTCTTCAGCACGGATAGTTGCTTGATCTTCGGTGTCGCGTCGCCAGTGACCTTGCCCGGCGCCAGATCGGCACCGATCGTGATGCGCCGGATCTGGTTTGAACGCTGGATCAATGTCGGCCCGGCACCAAAGCCGATATCGGCAACCACTTTCAGCGGCACTGACCCGCCCGTTGACGTCGGCACCGGCAGGTTCTCGATCGTCGACAGATTGCGCCGCGAATCTTCCGACAGCGCGACCCGGATCGGAATCTGCCGGTCCGACAACGAGAATTTGGCGACGTTCTGGTCGATATCCCCCAGCGTGGCGATCCTGATCGACTGGCTGAGCGCAGCTGTCGTCACGCCCATGTTCGCGGCCAGGTCCATCCGCGGACGGATGGTGATTTCAGGGCGCTGCAAATCGCCGTTCACGCGCGGCGCGCGCAGTTCTGGAACGCCGCTCATCTGGTCGACGAGTTCGTTGGCAACCTTGGTCAGCACGGCTGGATCAGAACCGCCCAGCGTGATCGTAACATCACGGCCCGATCCGCCACCGCCGCCGCCCTGCGACTGGAAGTTCACCCGCGCATCGGCGATTTTCGACAATTCAGGGGCATAGGCGCGTTCAAATTCAACGCTGGTGCGCTTGCGATCCTGCCTCAACGTAATGAACACGCTGGCGCTGCCGACGTTGACGTTGGTGAACGCGTTCTGGACCTCCGGCGCATCCTTGATGATCGCGGTGACGCGCAACGCGACATCCTGCGCCTGCTGGAGCGTGGAGCCCGGCGCGAGCTGGATGCGGATCCGGCTGTAATCGGTGTTGATCGTCGGCTGGAACGTCATCGGAATGGGCTTGAGCACCCCCGGAAAGCCCGAAAAGGCGATGACGGTGGCGACCAGCGCCAGCCCGCCCACGCCCACGGTCTTCCAGCGATTGCTGACTGACCAGCGCAGCGCATCCATATACCGGTCCATCCACCAGCCTTCGCCGTGGCTGGCGCTGCCCTTTGCCTTCAGGAAATAGGCAGCGAGCATCGGGGTGATAAGCCGGGCGACGGCCAAGCTGATCAGCACTGCAGCAACCACGGTAAGCCCGTAATTCTTGAAGAACTGGCCGGAAATGCCCGGCATCAGGCCCACTGGCAGGAACACCGCGACGATCGACATCGTCGTCGCCAGCACGGCCAGGCCGATTTCGTCGGCCGCATCAATCGATGCCTGATAGGCCGATTTGCCCATCCGCATATGGCGGACGATATTTTCAATCTCGACGATGGCGTCATCCACCAGCACCCCGGCCACCAGGCTCAGCGCGAGCAGGCTCAAGCCGTTCAGCGTGAAGCCCATCAGGTCCATGAACCAGAAGGTGGGGATGGCAGACAGCGGAATTGCGATGGCCGAGATGATGGTGGCGCGCCAGTCACGCAGGAAGATGAAGACCACCACAACCGCGAGCACCGCACCCTCGATCATCGCCTCGAGCGCCGAATGATACTGGGTCTTGGTATAATCCACGCTGTTGAACAACTGGGTGAACTTGACCTTCGGATTGTCCTTTTCCAGCTTCGCGATCACCTTCATCGCCGAATCATAGACGGTGACGTCGGATGAGCCCTTGGCCTTTTCGATGCTGAAGGCGAGCACCTGTCGGCCGTCCTGGATCGCCAGCGAACGCTGCTCTGCGTACAAATCCTTCACGGTCGCAATGTCGGACAGTTTGACGGTCTGGCCGCCGCCGACAGCAATCTGCGTATCGCCCAGCGTCAGCGCGCTGCGCGCATTGCCCAGCACGCGTACGGACTGTTCAGAGCCGGCGATCTGCGCGCGGCCGCCGGCTGCGTTCAGGTTGGTCTGCCGCAACTGCTGGTTCACCTGAACCGCGGTCAGCCCGCGCGATTGCAGCTTTACGGGATCAAGGATGACCCTGATTTCACGATTGACGCCGCCGTTGCGGTTCACGCCCGCCAGCCCTGGCACGGCGAGCAGCTGCTTCGACACGGTATCGTCGACGTACCAGCTCAGCTCCTCCAGCGTCATGTCCGTGGTGGATGCAGAGATATAGGCGATGGCATCGCCACCAATATCGACCCGCGATACCTGCGGTTCCAGAATGCCGTCCGGCAGGCTGCTGCGAATCTGATCGACGGCGTTGCGCACATCGTTGACCGCGCGATCAATCGGCGTGCCGATCGTAAACTGCACGAAGGTGGAGCTGGAGCCTTCGCTGACGCTGGAATTGATCTCGTCAACGCCGTTGATGCTGCGGATCGCGGATTCGATTCGCTGGGTGATCTGCGTTTCGATTTCGGTCGGTGCCGCGCCGGGTTGCGACACCTGCACCTGGGCTGCCGGAAAATCGACATCGGGATCGTTGTTCACGTCCATCGTCAAAAAGCTGCCGATGCCCAGCATCAGCAGCGCGATGAACAACACGATTGGCGGCACCGGATTGCGGATCGCCCATGCAGAGATGTTGCGGAAGCCCATGTGATCAGCCCTGCTTCTTCTGGGTGACGGGTGCCACCTTTTGCCCCGGATTGAGGAATGCACCGGCGGAAACGACAACGCGTTCGGTGCCAGTCAATCCTTCGGCAATCGCCACGCCCGCATCGGAAACCTGGCCGACCTTGATCGGCTGGCGCACGACTTCGTTGCTGGCATTGATGACGTATACATAATTGCCCTTCGCGTCACTCTGCACCGCAGACTGCGGCAGCAACGGCACCTGGCTGGTGCCGCTGGAGATGACGGCGGCGGCAAAGCCACCCGGGCGAAGGGCGGCGTTGTAACCAAGTGCAATCTTCGCAATGCCTTGGCGGGTCTGCGGATCGATGACGGGCGACACCTGCCAGATGCGACCTGCAAAGCTGCGATCGCCGCC
Organism: Sphingomonadales bacterium; assembly: GCA_038319335.1. Taxonomy (GTDB): domain Bacteria; phylum Pseudomonadota; class Alphaproteobacteria; order Sphingomonadales; family Sphingomonadaceae; genus Sphingomonas. Next base: position 6,764 of record JBBQDD010000022.1, on the reverse strand, counting down.
CACCGGGGTCACCTGCGCTGAATAACCGACGCTGACAGCGCTCATGTCAGCATCGCTCAGCGCCGCGCGCAGCTCAAGCTCGCCGCCCTTGGCCAGCCGGAACAATACGCCCGATCCGGCACTCACGATCTGCCCCTGTTCCACATTTCGGGTCAGCACCAGTCCGGCGGCAGGCGCACGGATATTGAGCCGGCCGGTACGGGCATTGGCCTCTGCCAGCTGGGCCTGAGCCACCGCGACGCGGGCATTGGCCGCATCACGGGTGGCGGTGCGGCGATCAAGATCGGCCTTTGAAATAAAGCCGCGCGCCACCAGCGATGCCGCACGATCAAGCTCTGCCTGGGCCAGCCGGGCATCGGAACGCGCCACGCTGATCTGCGCGGCGAGCGACGCGCCGGTCTGCAACTGGACGGAGCGGTCGACCGTGGCCAGCACCTCGCCCGCGCGCACCCATTGGCCGGGCTGCACCAACACCCGCGTCACCAGGCCACCTTCGCCCGCCACGCCCACCGGCATATCCACCTTGGCAGCAATGGAACCCGTGGCTGACACGAACCGGCCAACCTGCTGGCGACCGGGGATTTCGACGGTAACCGTTGGCACCTGGCTGTTTTTCGATGGAGCAGCAGTGGCAGCCGCTTTCTTGTCGGCGGCACCCGGCGACAGGAAATAGATCAGCCCGATCACGACCGCTACGGCAATGAGCACGATGATCCACAATCGCCCCCGCCCGGCACCGCCGCGGCTGCCCGCAAAGCCCAGCCGTCCATCATTGCCAATCGTGCCCGGTTCGTAATTCATGTGATTCACTCTCACGTATCGGCTTGATGCCGCGCCGTTTCCAAATGCTGTATTAGCTAAATAAAGCACCGATCTCAAGCGGCTGTTTTCTGCGTCGCCCTTGCCGTTTTTCAGCCCTGTCCGCAAGCGGTGGCGGCATGCTTTGCTTGCCCTGCAATGTGCGATTTTGCGAAGAATCGGTTGCAACACGTCGCTGTGCGGGCGAATTAACCATCAATCGCGACGCGCCGTTGCGGGGGGAGAAGAGCGATGCTTTTGCAAAACAGCTTTTTCGGGTGGATTCTGATCGGCCTTGTGGCCGGTGTACTTGGCAAGATCATTTTGCCGGGCAAGGATCCGGGCGGCTTTCTGGTGACGATCCTGATCGGCATCGCGGGCGCGCTGCTTGCCGGTTTCGTTGCACAGGCAATGGGTTGGCAGATCGCAAATGGCTGGCAAAGCTATGGCGCGGCAACCGGCGGGGCGATCGTGCTGCTGATCCTCTACCGCGTCGTGGTCACCAAACGCACCCGCTGACCCCCGCGAAATCGCCGGTCCCCGTTCAGCCAGCGTTTCGGCTTGCGCGTCATAGGGTGGTGCATGCGGCCGATTCGGCTGCTGTTGGGAGAGTGACGATGCCTAGATTGATCGAGCCGTTGATGGTGCGCGCCCTGTTCGGCGCGGCTGTGGTGGCAATAACGCTGGCCCCCGCGACCGCGCAGGTCGCTCCAAAGCCCGCATCAGCACCGGTTCCGGCTGATGGCACCATATTGGATGTGGTTGCCACCGGCGAATCGACCCGCGTGCCGGATCTGGCCACGATTCGCAGTGGCGTTGTTACCCAGGCACCAACGGCGGCGGCAGCGCTTGCCGATAATGCCCGGCGCATGGCGGCGGTGCTTGCCGCGTTAAAGCGCGCCGGCGTTGCCCCGCGCGACATCATGACGACAGCGGCCGCGCTCAGCCCGCAATATCGCTATGCTGACAATCAGCCGCCGGTGATCACGGGCTATCAGGCAACCAATACCGTCTCGATCCGGTTTCGGGATGTGAATGCCAGCGGCGCGGTGCTCGATGTGCTGGTGGCACAGGGCGCGAACCAGATTGACGGGCCAACGCTGTCGCTTGCCGAACCCGATGCCGCGCTTGACGAGGCGCGGATCGATGCCGTGGCGCGCGCGCGCAGCCGGGCGACCCTTTATGCCCGCGCCGCCGGGCTTTCGGTCAGCCGCATCGTATCGATCAGTGAGGCGGGCGACCAGTCGTCAGCCCCGGAACCGATGCTGTTTGCCCGCGCGAAGGATGCAGCGGCTTCGACCGCCATCGTGCCCGGCGAAACGCGCATCACCGTGACGCTTTCCGTCCGCTTTGTGCTGAAATAGGCAAAAAAAGAGCCGCCCGGCGTGCAATCGGGCGGCTCAAGGGGGAGCGTTTTGGGGTAAGCGCGGCGCGTGTTAGCGAACCGAGCCCCGACGAACGAGATTGACGATCGCGAGCAGAATGATCGCGCCGATCAGTGAATAAACAAAAGTGGTGACCGTGATCACCTGGTTGATGCCGCCGCCGAACAGGAACGACGCGATCACCGAACCGATGATGCCGACGATAATGTTGAGGAGAATGCCCTGTTGGCCATCCGTGCGCATAACTATGCTGGCAAGCCAACCCACAACGCCGCCAACGACAAGCCAAACGATAAGACCGACCATGATACCCTCCATTGAACCCGATCATCGGGTGTATGGAAGAAAGACTCGTAATCAGGGCAGTTTGTTCCAAAGCGTCGGTGAATTGAGCGCGATCAGTATTTTTGCTGTCGTTCGTACAGTGAGCGATAATGCTGGATACGCGTCACCCGCAGGCCTGGCATGCCCGATCGATCGATGGCGCGCTGCCACCCGGCAAATTCCTCCATCGTCAGGCTGTAGCGCTGGCACACTTCGTCCACCGTCAGCAGCCCGCCATTCACTGCGGCAACCACCTCTGCCTTGCGACGGACGACCCAGCGGGTCGTGCCGGGAGGCGGCAGCGAATCAAGCGTCAGCGGCTCGCCGAGTGGCCCGATGACCTTTGCTGGCCGGATCTTCTGGTTTTCGATCATGCTTACCTCGATTGGGGCGGGGGCCCCCTTAAACTCACTAACGACCATTATCAGCCGGACTTGAACATCGACTGAAACGGCGCGGTAAACGGCACGTTTATTGTTGCTTCCACCGGCAGATCATCGCTGCCACCGCTCGGTTGAACGCGCCGTGCACCGGCTGCAGCAAGGGGCGCACCGCCAGCGGCAGGGCGGTGCGCGATTCGATCATGGCGGTCGGGCTGGTCGCCTGCCGGGCAGCAATCCCCACCATCAGCACCGCCAGGTCGCCCGGCAGGGCGGTGACGCTGCCATCATGTTCGAATCGCGTAAAACTGTAATCCACCACGCCACTTTCACAAAAACATTCAATGATCTGGGCGGTGTAACGTGCGGGTCTGAAGGTCCGGTAAAGCCCATGGAAAACTTTGCGAAACTTTTGCGGCCACCGCCGTTTTTTGCATCGCGCGCGCAGAGCCCCTATCTGCCCCGCATGGACGAAGCCGAGTTTCAGCTGGGGGCAAACCCGCAGGCGCAGCGGATCGTGGTGGCGATGTCGGGCGGGGTCGATAGTTCGGTCGTCGCAGCGCTTGCCGTGCGCACGGGTGCCGAAGTGATTGGCGTGACGCTGCAGCTCTACGATCACGGCGAGGCGGTGGGGCGCGTCGGCAGCTGCTGCGCCGGGCGCGATATTCGTGATGCGCGCGCGGTATGTGACCGGCTGGGCATCGCGCATTATGTGTTCGATCACGAAAGCAGCTTTCGCGACCAGGTAATCGATGATTTCGCCGACGAATATCTGGCCGGGCGCACGCCCATTCCGTGCATCAAGTGCAATATGGGGCCCAAATTCACTGATTTGTTCAAGCTGGCGCGCGATCTGGGCGCTGATTGCCTCGCGACCGGCCATTATGTCCGCCGGGTGGAAGGCACAGGCGGCGCTGAACTGCACCGCGCCATCGATCCGGCGCGCGACCAGAGCTATTTCCTGTTCGCAACGACGGGCGAGCAGCTGGATTATCTGCGCTTTCCACTGGGCGGCATGGCGAAATCGCGGGTGCGTGCGATTGCGGCGGAGATCGGCCTGGGCGTGGCCGCAAAGCCCGACAGCCAGGATATCTGCTTCGTGCCGGACGGCGACTATGCCGGGCTGGTAAAAAAACTGCGGCCCGAGGCGGATACCAGCGGCGATATCGTCGATGAAGCGGGCCGGGTGCTGGGGCGGCACCGGGGGCTGATCCACTTCACCGTGGGCCAGCGAAAAGGGCTGGAGATTGGCGGCGCGCCCGAGCCGCTATACGTGATCCGCATTGAGCCCGGCGACCAGCGCGTGGTGGTGGGCCCCAGGCGCGCACTGGCGGTCAGCGCAGCGCGGCTGACCGGGATGAACTGGATCGGCGGGGATAATGCCGGCCCCGTCACCGCAAAGGTGCGATCAATGGCCAAGCCGGTGCCTGCCCGATTCGTGGATGGCCAGATCATGTTCGAAACGCCGGAATACGGTGTCGCCCCGGGCCAGGCGGCAGTGTTGTACGCTGGCGAGCGGGTGTTGGGCGGGGGCTGGATTGCCGAAACCGAGCGGGCGCTGGCGGCGGCTTAGCGCGCGTGGCCGCCCGATTGTCGGGGAATTGTTATTTCGACAGTGGCGCGGGCTGGCAACCGAGCAATGGATCGAACCGCACGGATCGGCTGGCAATCAACGGCACCGAAGCCGTGACCGTTTTGGTCGCCGCATCGTCGCTCAGCTGGATCGGCTCCATGCCGGGCTCAAAATCCTTGTAGCAGCTCGCCAGCGGGCGATTGCCGATATAGCGGCAGGCGCAGGCAACGCGTGCGCCATAGCCCACGCCGAGCTGCAACTGCGGGGTAAGCGACCGCACATACAGCCACGCACCCAGCGCCAGCGCGGCAATCACGATCAAACCGATGGGCAGGATGAGGCGTCTTGCGTTCATGTGCGCCAAGCCTAGACTGCGCCCATGAAAATAAAAAGCCTAGTTATGGCCGGGGCCGCCGGCCTGATGCTGACCAGCAGCGGCGTGGCGCCTGCGGACGATGCCGGGCCACTGAAGCCGCTGTTCGCCGCCGATCAGGCAGAGGCGCGGGCGGCGATCCTGATCGAGGATGGCCGGGTAATCGCAAAGCATTACGGCGCTGGCTATTCTGACGCCAATCGCTTCATCAGCTGGTCAATGGCCAAATCGATCACCGCGATGCTGGTGGGTGAGCTGGTCGCGGACGGCAAGCTGCAGCTTGATGCCCCTGCCCCCATCGCCGAGTGGCAAAAGCCGGGCGATCCCCGCGCCGCGATCACGCTGCGCCACCTGCTCAACATGGCATCGGGGCTGGAGCATACCGAGGAGGGCCAGCCGGTCGAAAAATCGGACACCAACCAGGTATTGTTCGTCAGCGGCACGCAAGACATGGCCACGCGCGCCATCGCGCAGCCGCTGGAGGCAAAGCCGGGCGAAAAGTTCGAATATAGCTCGCTCACCACGATCATCCTGTCCGAAATCATCACCCGCACGCTGACCAACAGCCGCGATCCGCGCGTTCGCGCGCAAACCTATCGCGATTTCGAATATGCCCGGCTGTTCACGCCTGTCGGCATCACCACCGCCTTTCCTGAATTTGACGGGGCGGGCACGCAGATCGGCGGATCGCTGATCCATATGTCGCTGGATGATTTCGGGCGGCTGGGCGGCTTGCTCCATGAAGGCAAGGCACCTGATGGCACCCAGGTGATTGCGCCCGAATGGCTGGCCTTCATGAAAACATCATCCCCCACCGATCCGGAATATGGCGGGCAATTATGGCTCAATCGCCCCGGCGCGCCTGATGGCAGCCCGTCGCTTTTTCCTGAAAAAGGCGTGCCGTCGCTCGTGTCGATGAACGGCCACCTGGGGCAATATGTGATGGCGTTTGACGGAAAAGGTGCAGATGGCACGCCGCACCAATACGTCCTGGTCCGCCTGGGCAAGACACAGGATGGCAAGCGCCGCCCGGTGATCGACCGGATGGGCGATGTGGCGGCGTCGCTTTCCAAATAAGCTGCGGCGGTAAACCTGCATCATCCCCGTCATTGCGAGTGCGGCGAGGCAATCCAGCCGCGCCTTGCGGCGAGACGATGGATTGCGTCGCTGCGCTCGCAATGACGGTTCATTTATTTGAGCGGCAAACTCTAACATTGCGCACACCGGCTTAAGGCCAGCGTGACGGTGCCTGACAAATGCGGCACTGCCCGCCTGTGGAAAAACTGACGATCTGGTTTGATGGCGGCTGCCCGCTGTGCCGGCGCGAGATTGCGTTGATGCAGCGGCTGGACAAGGCCGGGGCAATCGACTTCATCGACGTCACCGATGCGGGGTCCAGCTGCCCCGTCGACCGCGATGCGCTGCTCGCCCGGTTTCATGCACGCGAGAACGGCGTAATGCTGTCAGGCGCGGCGGCGTTTGCGGCGATGTGGCGGGCGATTCCGCTGCTCCGGCCAATCGGGCTGGCAGCGCGCAACCACCGGGTGCTGGCGGCGCTGGAATGGCTGTACCGCCGGTTCCTGCTGATCCGCCCGGCGCTGCAAAGGCTGGCGGGCGGCGGCGGTTAAAGAATCGCGCGTTAATTCTGCATCACTGCCGTCATTGCGAGCGCAGCGAAGCAATCCAGCCTCACCACGCGCGGCACACTGGATTGCTTACCCCGGCTCAAGGCCGGGGTCGCAATGACGATTCAGATTTTACGCAGCCCGTTCTAGAGCAGGAAAACGCCTTCCATCACCGTCACGCATTGCCCGCCCAGGATCACCCGGTCGCCGTCCAGCTGGCAGGCCACATGCCCGCCGCGCGCGCTGGCCTGAAAGGCGGTGAAGCTGTCGCGGCCCAGCCGATCAGCCCAAAAGGGGGTCCTCACC
>JBBQDD010000021.1:0-16918 GCA_038319335.1 Sphingomonadales bacterium | reverse complement strand
TGGCCGAGGCGGCGCGGCTCAACGAGCAGCGCGGCGCGGCGATCATCGACATCAACATGGGCTGCCCCGTCAAAAAGATCGTCAACGGCGATGCAGGGTCGGCGCTTATGCGCGATTTGCCGCTCGCCGCCAGCCTGATCGAGGCGACGGTGAAGGCGGTTTCGGTGCCGGTAACGGTGAAGATGCGGATGGGCTGGGATCACACCAGCCTGAACGCGCCCGAACTCGCGCGGATCGCACAGGATCTGGGCGCGCAGATGATTACAGTGCACGGCCGCACCCGCAACCAGATGTACAAGGGCAATGCCGATTGGGCGTTTGTGCGCCGGGTGAAGGATGCCGTGACGCTGCCGGTGATCGTCAACGGCGATATCTGCTCGATCGCGGATGCGGAAACCGCGCTGGAGCAATCGGGCGCGGACGGCGTGATGATTGGCCGGGGCGCTTACGGCAAACCCTGGCTGCTGGGCCAGGTGATTGACTGGTTCGCCACCGGGCGGGCGCGGCCAGACCCTGATCTGGATGAGCAATATCATGTGATCATAGAGCATTATCACGCGATGCTTGCACTGTATGGCAATGAAACCGGCGTTAATCTCGCCCGCAAGCATATCGGCTGGTACACGCGCGGGCTGCATGGCTCTGCCGAGTTTCGCAACCGTGTGAACCAGCAGGCTGATCCCAAGGTCGTGCTGGCGATGCTGGCGGAATTCTACGCGCCGTACCGCAACAGCTATAGCGCGTTGCAGGCAGCCTGATCGGCTTGCCCGGCGCTGCCACCCCCGCGCCGATGATGCAGCCACGGCCGCATTTTGCCGAACTGCTGGCGGCGCTGCCCGTGGCGGTGGTGCTGGTCGATCCGGCGGGGCGGGTGGGCTATGCCAATAGCGAGGCAGAACTGCTGCTCAACACATCCGAACGCGCGATGCAGGGCCATGGGCTGGATTACGTCATGGTGCCGCCCGCCGGCTATGGCGATCGCCGCGCCGGGCTGGGCTTTGCCGCCTATGACAGCGTGATCGAAACCGTGCGGGGCGGGCGGGTGCGGGTCGATTTTATCGAAGCGATGATATCCGATCATCCCGGCTGGCGGATTATCACGCTCCACAACGGCGCTGCATCGCGGCGGCTGGGGCAGGCGGACCGGGCGGCGGCGCGCTCTGCAGTGGGGGCAGCGGCGATGCTGGCGCATGAAATCAAGAACCCGCTATCGGGCATTCGCGGTGCCGCGCAATTGCTGGCCGATGGGGCACCGGCGGAGGACGCCAGCGAGCTCACCACCTTGATCGTGACGGAGGTAGACCGGATCGCCGCGCTGATCGACCGGATGCAGGATTTCACTGATACCCGGCCGCTGTCGCTGGCGGCGCATAATATCTATCCGATGCTCGATCATTGCCGCCGCGTCGCGCTGGCGGGCTTTGCGCGCGGGATGGCGATTGACGAGCGGTTCGATCCGTCGCTGCCGCCGGTGATGATCGATCCTGATGCGCTGATGCAGGTGGTGCTGAACCTGTTGAAAAATGCGCGCGAGGCGACCGTGCTTCAGGCCAATGCCCGGATCAAGCTGACCACCGCCTATCGCCACGGCATGGCGGTGCCCGCCACCCCCGGCAAACCGCGCCAGCGCCTGCCGATTGAGCTGTGCGTGATCGACAACGGCCCCGGCGCCCCCGCCGACATTACCGATCACCTGTTCGATCCCTTCGTATCGGGCAAGCCAGAGGGGCAGGGGCTCGGCCTGGCGCTGGTGGAAAAGCTGGTGCGCGACATGGGCGGCATCGTGCAATATGCGCGGGAGGGCACGCCAGAACAAACGGTGTTCCGCATCCTGCTGCCCGCAGGCACACCGTGAGCGGACGCATTCTGGTGGTCGATGACGATGCGGCGATCCGCACCGTCGTCAGCCAGGCGCTCCGCCGCCTGGGTCATGACGTCAAGGCGGTGGGCACCCTGGCGGATATGCGCCATCAGCTCACATCGGGGCTGCCCGATGTGCTGATTACCGATGTGGTGCTGCCCGATGGCAATGGGCTGGATATGGTCGCCGCGCTGCTGGGCGCGCACCCCGCGCTGCCGGTGATCGTGCTGTCGGCGCAGAATACGCTGAGCACGGCGGTGCGCGCGAATGAAGTGGGTGCGTTCGATTATCTGCCCAAACCGTTCGATCTGGACATGCTGGCCCGCACCGTAAAGGGCGCGCTGGAGCGGGGGCAGGCAGCGGCGGTGAACATCGATCCCGATGGTGACGGCCTGCCGCTGATCGGCCGCTCGCCGGCGATGCAGGACGTTTACCGCATCATCGCCCGGGTGGTGTCGAACGACCTTACCGTGCTGATTTCCGGCGAATCGGGCACCGGCAAGGAACTGGTGGCGCGGGCGGTGCATGATCTGGGGCCAAGGCGGCACGCGCCGTTCCTGGCGATCAACATGGCGGCCATCCCGCGCGAACTGATCGAAGCGGAGCTGTTCGGGCATGAACGCGGGGCCTTTACCGGGGCGCAGGCGCGCAGTGCCGGGCGGTTTGAACAGGCGGCGGGGGGCACGCTGTTCCTCGACGAAATCGGCGATATGCCGATGGAGGCGCAGACGCGGCTGTTGCGCGTGCTGCAATCGGGTGAGTTCACCACGGTGGGCGGCGCGCGCACCATCCGCGCCGATGTGCGCATCGTTGCCGCCACCAACCGCGATCTGGCACAGTTCGTGGCGCAGGGCCGGTTTCGCGAAGACCTGTTCTACCGGCTGAACGTCGTGCCGATCGCGCTGCCGCCCTTGCGCGATCGTCGCCAGGATATCGGGCTGCTCGCGCGCTATTTCCTCGATCAGGCAGCGCAACAGGGGCTGCCGCGCAAACAGTTGGACGATGCCGCCATGGCGTTGCTGGAGGGGTATGACTGGCCCGGCAATGTCCGTGAGCTGGAAAATACGATGCGACGGGTGGCGGTGCTTGGCCGGGATGAGGTGATCGGCGCGGACGGTGTGCAGGCGATGCTGGGCAGTGTCGCGTTGGTTGGCAGCGCGCCTGTGCTCGCTGATCCCGGCATCGCCGCTGCCGTCCGCGCCCGGCTCGACCGGCTGGCGCGTGAGGAACCGGCGGTACTCGACGATGGCACGCTGTACGACCGGATCATCAGCGAGGTGGAGCGCCCGCTGATCGAGGCAGTACTCGCCCGCCACGGCGGCAATCAGCTGCGCGCAGCACGGGCACTGGGCATCAACCGCAATACGCTGCGCAAACGGCTCGACACGCTGGGGATAGAGGCGACGCCGCAACCGGAGTGACGCCGAGTGACGCCGCGTGACGCTGGGCCAGAACGCGTCCGATGCCCCGTTCCGGCACGACCGTGCGAGCCTGATACACGGTGATCGGTGCAAATATGTGTTCTCGTTGCAACGGTTGCGTTGTATAAATACAACGATGGCTTCGGTAACACCCCCTGTTTCAACGCCGATATCGCCGAAGAGCGTCTTTTCGGTAACGCCGGTTGTCGAACTGAGTGTTCTTGCCGGCGCCATCGCCATCGCTGTGGTCAGCTATTTTATCGTCACTGCGGTGGATTCGCCGCAAAAGTTGATTTCGCCGCCGCTTGTCGCGTCGTTGCTGGTGGCCAACCTGCTGCCGGGGATAGCTCTGCTGGTGCTGCTGGGCCGACGGGTCGCCATGCGCCGGGCTGCGTCCTCGCCGATCGGGGGCAGGGGGCGGCTGCACGTTCGGCTGGTTGCCTTATTCTCCGTGATCGCTGCCGTGCCCACCCTGCTGGTCGTCATCTTTGCGTCACTGCTGTTTCAGTACGGGGTTCAGTTCTGGTTCTCTGATCGCGCCCGAAGCATGTTCGAGGACGCATCGACGATCGGCCAGAAGAATTATCGCGACGAGCTTGACCGTGTCGACCGGGAAGTGGTGGCGATGAGCGGCGATCTTGCGACGTCGCTTCGGACCAATGCGATCGACAGCAAGAATTTCACCCGCGACCTGTTTTTGCAGACCTATCAGCGTGAACTGTCCGAAGCGATCATCGTGCACCTGCGGGCGGACGGCCAGCCTGTCTCGCTTGCGCTGGTCGATCCCTATGACCGTGATCTCAACAAGGTCGTCACCCCGGCGATGGTCGCCAAGCTGAAAACAGGAACACCCAGCGTCCTGGTTGAGAGTTTTGAGGCGCCTGGCGCACTGACGCGGCTTGAGTACGGGACCGACAATTATCTGTACGTGACGCGGGTGTTTGATGCGGAAACGTCGTCGCTGCTCAAGCGCGGCAAGGCGCTGGTCGAGGATTATCGATCGCTCCTGATGACATCCAGGTCGCTGCAGCTGCGCTTCAACGCGGCATTGCTGCTGATATCGCTGTTGATCGTCGGGATTGCCGTGGCGATTGCGCTTGCCGTGGCGGACCGGCTGGTCAAGCCAGTGGGCGAACTCGTGGCGGCAGCACGCCGGGTGGAGGGCGGCGACCTGACCGCACGGGTGGCGGCACCGCGCACCGATGACGAGGTTGGCACGCTAGCCAACGCTTTCAACGCGATGACCAGCCGTTTGCAGCAGCAGACCGGCGCGCTGGTAACTGCGAATGACCAGCTCGACAGCCGCCGCGCGCTGATTGAGGCGGTGATGTCTGGCGTGACGGCGGGGGTGATCTCGATCGGCCCCGACGGCGTCGTGCGCCTGATCAACAGTTCAGCGATCGCTCTGCTCGGCGTGGGTGCGGACGCGTCGGTCGGCCAGCCGCTCGCGTCGATTGCGCCAGAGCTTGATGCGTTGCGCCACGGCGAAGCGCGCGAGGCGGTGATCCAGCTGACCGCGCTGGGGGAGGCGCGCACGCTGGCGGTGAAGATTACCGCGGATGAGGCAGGGCAGGTGCTCACCTTTGACGATATCACCCAGCAATTGCTCGATCAGCGCCGCGCCGCCTGGTCCGATGTCGCGCGCCGGATTGCGCATGAGATCAAGAACCCGCTCACCCCCATTCAGCTGGCCGCCGAACGGCTTCAGCGGCGCTATGGCAAGCAGATCACGGCTGATGACGGCACATTCGCCCGGCTGACCCAAACGATCATCCGGCAGGTGGGCGATCTGCGGCGGATGGTGGACGAATTCTCGTCCTTCGCGCGGATGCCGAAGCCGGTTTTCCGGGAGGAATCACTGGTCGATGTCGCGCGGCAGGCATTGTTCCTCCACGAGGTGGCGCACACCGACATCAAGTTCACGCTGGTGCATGATGAGCCCCCGCCGCTGCTCGTTTGTGATCGCCGCCAGATCGGCCAGGCGCTGACCAACATCGTCAAGAACGCGGTTGAGGCGATTGCGGCGGTGGGCGTCGATGCCGCCAGGGAAGTGGTGGTGACGCTGTCCGAAGCGAATGACGGCCGCCAGGTGATCGTATCGGTGGCGGATACCGGCGTTGGCCTGCCGTTCGAGCGCGACCGGATTATCGAGCCTTATATGACAACGCGGGCAGGGGGCACCGGGCTGGGCCTCGCCATCGTCAAGAAGATCATTGAGGAACATTTCGGCACGATCGCCTTTAGTGACCGGGATGGCGGCGGCACCATCGTGTCGATGGCGTTCGATGCCGCGATGCTCGCCCCGCTCGATTGCGGGGCCGATGCTGACGGTGCCGACGGCGATGCCGCCGAAAGCCGCCTGTCTGCCCTGACCAGAAATCGGAACAGCTGATGGCGATTGATATCCTGGTCGTCGATGACGAGCGCGACATCCGCGAGCTTGTGGCGGGCGTGCTGGAAGATGAAGGGTATGAAACCCGCTGCGCCGCCGACAGCGATGCCGCGCTGGAGGCGATGGCGGTGCGCCGGCCCTCGCTGGTGCTGCTGGATGTGTGGCTGAAGGATTCACGGCTCGATGGGCTGGAACTGCTCGATGAGATGAAGCGGCGCGATCCGACGATCCCGGTGCTGGTGATTTCGGGGCATGGCAATCTGGATACCGCCGTGTCGGCCATCCGGCGCGGGGCGGCCGATTTCATCGAAAAACCGTTCGAGGCGGAGCGGCTGTTGCTGCTGGTGGAGCGGGCGACGGAAACCGAACGGCTGAAGCGCGAAATCGCGTCGCTGCGCGCGTCGGCGGGGCGCGAGGATGATCTGACGGGCAATTCGGGCGCCATCAATGCGGTGCGCGCCACGCTGAAGCGGGTTGCCTCCACCGGCAGCCGGGTGCTGGTGATGGGCGGGGCGGGCGTTGGCAAGGAAGTCGCCGCGCGGCTGCTCCATGGCTGGAGCACGCGCGCATCGGCGCCGTTCGTGGTCGTCAGCGCCGCCCGGATGACGCCCGAACGCGTGGAGCAGGAATTGTTCGGGGTGGAGGAAGCCGGCGTCGTCGTGCGCCCCGGGCTGCTGGAACAGGCCCATGGCGGCACGCTGTTCCTGGATGAGATTGCCGACATGCCGGTGGCGACCCAGGGGCGCATCCTGCGTGTGCTGACTGATCAAAGCTTTACCCGGGTTGGCGGCCAACGACTGGTGCGGGTGGATGTGCGGGTGGTCTCCGCCACCGCGCGCGACCTGACGCTGGAGATTGCCGAAGGCCGCTTTCGCGAGGATCTATATTACCGGCTGAACGTCGTCCCCGTCATGATCCCTGGCCTGTGCGAGCGGCGGGAGGATATTCCAGCACTGGTGGAGCATTTCGTCGCGCATTACGCCGCCCAGCGCCGCGTGCCGACGCCAGAGGTCGCGCCTGAAGCAATGGTCGCGCTGCAAAGCTATGAATGGCCGGGCAACGTCCGCCAGTTGCGCAACGTGGTGGAGCGCACCGTCATCCTGGCACCGGGCGACCGGATCGGGCGGATCGATGTCGATCTGCTGCCTGCAGAGGTGCTGGGCGATCGCGGTGATCTGGGTCCGGCAGGGGGAACTGCGATCATGGGATCACCGTTGCGCGAAGCCCGCGAAACCTTTGAGCGTGAATATCTGCGGGTCCAGATCCGCCGCTTTTCCGGCAACATTTCCCGCACCGCGACATTCATCGGGATGGAGCGATCGGCGCTGCACCGCAAATTGAAGCTGCTGGGCATTACCGAGACGCGCGACGAATGATCCGGGCAAAGACTTCGGTCCAGCCTCTGGACGTCGGGGGCCGGGCTTCCTAAATTGATGTCGGCGCGCAATCGACGGGCGCGCGCATTCAAGCAGACGTCGAGTACCGGCGCATCGCGGGGCACACCCCGCCAATAACCCGCGGGGCACCCCCGCCAATAAGAAGGACGCCAGACATGGCCGACAAGCAAACCTCGCTGCAAGACCTGTTCCTCAACGCGCTGCGCCGCTCAAAAGCACCGGTGACGATGTTCCTCGTCAAGGGCGTTAAGCTCCAGGGGATCGTGACCTGGTTCGATAATTTTTCGGTGTTGTTGCGGCGCGATGGGCAATCGCAGCTGATTTATAAACACGCCATTTCCACCATCATGCCGTCGGGCCCGATCGACGTCGATTCAATCCTCGACGCGGTGGGAGAAGCACAGCGCAAGCAGCCGTTGTTACAGGAAATCTTCCTTAATGCGATACGCAAATCGGGTGATCCGGTGACGATGTTCCTGGTCAACGGCGTGATGCTGCAGGGCCATATCGCGGCATTTGACCTGTTCTGCATGCTGCTGCAGCGCGATGGCATGGCCCAATTGGTCTATAAGCATGCCGTATCGACGATCCAGCCGTCGCACCCGCTGAACCTGGCCGAAGAATCATCCGATTCGGTTGACGATTGAGTACCGGTTTCGATCGGGACCGCGATGATTTCGCCCGGGGTGCCCGCGCCATCATCATTCTGCCCGAACAGGGGCTGAATCCGCGAGATGCCGATGCGCGGCTGGCCGAAACGGCGGGGCTGGCCGCCGCCATCGGTCTGGTCGTCGTGGATCGCATCGCGGTGCGGGTGCGCGCGCCAAAGCCCGCCACGCTGATCGGCAGCGGCCAGATTGAAACGATCGCCGCCGCCGTCCGGATGGAGGAGGCGGGGCTGGTGATCTTCGATGCCGCGCTCACCCCCGTCCAGCAGCGCAACCTGGAAAAGGCGCTTGAGGCCAAGGTGATCGATCGCACCGGGCTGATCCTGGAGATTTTCGGTGAGCGTGCCGCAACGGCAGAGGGTCGGCTGCAGGTGGAGCTTGCCCATCTCGATTATCAGGCCGGGCGGCTGGTGCGCAGCTGGACCCATCTTGAGCGGCAGCGCGGCGGCTTCGGCTTTCTGGGTGGCCCCGGCGAAACCCAGATTGAGGCGGATCGCCGCCTGATCCGCGACCGGATGGCGCGGCTGAAGCGGGAACTGGAATCGGTCACCCGCACGCGTGGCCTGCACCGCGATCGTCGCCAGCGCGCGCCGTGGCCGGTGGTGGCGCTGGTGGGCTATACCAATGCCGGAAAATCCACATTATTCAATCGGGTAACCGGTGCTGACGTCATGGCGGAAGACCTGTTGTTCGCCACGCTCGACCCGACATTGCGGCAGATATCGCTGCCCGGGATCGATAAGGCGATCCTTTCCGACACGGTCGGTTTCGTCTCCGATCTGCCCACCCAATTGGTCGCCGCGTTCAAGGCGACGCTGGAGGAAGTGGTGTCCGCCGATTTCCTGATCCATGTGCGCGATATTGCCCATCCGGACAGCGCCGCGCAGTGTGCCGATGTTGAAAAAGTGCTCCGCGAAATCGGCATTGCCGACACGACGCCGCGGTTCGAAGCCTGGAACAAGCTGGACCTGCTGACCGGCGACGCGCGCGCCGATGCCATCGGTGATGCCGAACGCCGCGACGATGTGATGCTGATATCAGCGCTGGACGGCGCCGGGGTGGGCGAGCTGCTGACCCGCGTTGCCGCCAAGCTCACCGAGGCGCATCGCCGCTACACGATCACGCTGGATGCCGGCGACGGGGCGGGGGCGGCATGGCTGCACGCGCATGGCGAGGTGCTGGCGCAAAGCATGGACGGGCACCACGCTATCTACGACGTCCGCCTCAGCGAACGCGATTGGGAGCGATTTGCGGTTCGAGGGTAGGGGGTTGCTAGCGGTTTTTAAGTTGTAGTTTTACGGTGTCGTAAGAATTGCAAAGGTTAGCGCTCTCTTTGGATTAAGTGTCTCTGCCTCCGCCCTGAATCGCCCTCGCGAGCGCCGCCCTGGACCGTCATTGCGAGCGCAGCGAAGCAATCCAGCGTATCAGTTTGCGGCTTGGCTGGATTGCTTCGCTGCGCTCGCAAAGACGGGGTAGGATGGGGTGGCAGTACCTGCCAAAGCTATTCCTCAGCCTTCGCCCGCTGCCACAGCGCCTCTTTGCCCTCCAGCGCCAGCCCTTCAAACGCATCGCCCGCCATGTCCTCCATCGCCCGAAACCGGCGCTCGAACTTGGCATTCGCCGTGCGCAGCGCTGCCTCTGGATCGACGCCCTGTTTGCGGGCCCAGTTGACGACGGCGAACAACAAGTCGCCAATTTCCTCGGCACGGTGCGCGTCGGATGTGGCGGCTTCCACCTCGGCGATTTCCTCGTCGATCTTGGCGCGGGCACCGCTGGCGTCGGGCCAGTCGAAGCCGACGCGACCAGCGCGTTTCTGAAGCTTTTCAGCGCGCATCAGGGCGGGCAGGCCGCGCGCAACCCCGTCAACCGCGCTGGCATGGCCCTTTGCCCCGCGTTCTTCGGACTTGATTTGTTCCCATAGGTGAGGGCCGGTGCCAGCGCGTTCCGCCTCATCGCCAAAGATATGCGGATGCCGCCGTTCCATCTTGTCGCTGATCGCCGCGACGACATCGGGCAGCGCGAAGTGGCCGGCTTCTTCGGCCATCCGGCTGTGGAACACGACCTGGAGCAGCAGATCGCCAAGCTCATCCTTCAGATCGGCCATGTCACCACGTTCGATGGCGTCGGCGACCTCGTGCGCTTCCTCGATTGTGTAGGGCGCGATCGACGCGAAATCCTGGGCGAGATCCCAAGCGCATCCGCCCTGGGGGTCACGCAGCCGCGCCATGATGGTTACCAGCCTGTCAACCATAGGGGGCCTTTCCGCTTTGGTGATCTATCGATCCGATAATATACATTATGTTAAATATGTAATTATGGTGCAGGGCGGGGTTCCAGGATCATCCTGTCCCCCTCGACCCGCCAGCTTTTCAGCGATGACAGGAAGTTCATCCCGATCATCCCGGCGCCAAAACTGGGTGCGACGCTGAGTTCGATATTCCTGGCGCGGATTGGCCCGACGTCGAAAGCCGCAGCAGTTGCCCGTCTGGCGATCATCGGGCCGTTGGCGGTGTTCAGCATCACGCCGAACGGATCGTTCACCTCAACCCCGGCGGCCCGCGCGGTATCGATGGAGATCGCCGATGTGGTGGCACCTGAATCGATCAGCATGCGCTGCTGATGCCCGTTGATCGACACGTTGGTCCAGAAATGCCCGTCCGGGCTGCGCTGAATGATGAGGGTGCTGCCGCTGACCTCCTCATTCGCAAGGCCCAGCGCCACCGGCACATCGGCCAGCCGAACCCCGTTGCGCCGCGCTGCAGTTACTGCGAGCAAGGCGACGGCAAATATTGCGCCCCAGGCCGCCGCCATCTTCAGCGTCGATCCGATCGGCAAGCGCCGCGCCACCAACGCGCTGAGCGGCAGGATCAGCATCAACGCCATCATCGCGGCGTAAAAGCCGGTATCGTCGTTCACAGGGTCAGTTCCATGCCGTCATATCCCGGCTCCACGCCCGTCGGCAGCACCGCGACCAGGCTGTCATAATCCATGCTCTGATCCATATGGATCAGCACGGATCGCCTGGGGGCCAGCAATTCAATCTGTTCCAGTGTATAATCCAGATGGGCGTGGGTCGGGTGCGGCGCGCGGCGCAGCGCATCGACCACCCAGAGGTCCAGCCCGGCATAAAGCGCCGCCATGCCCGGCGTAACGGTCTGAAAATCGGTGGCGTAGCCAATCGCGACGCCATCTGCCTCAAACCGCAGGCCGGCACAGGTGATGCCGCCATGGGGCTGATCCGCCACGGAAATGGCAATGTCGCCGATGGTGATCGCATCGGGTAGTTCTTCGCCTGCCACCGTCGGTGGATAGCCCGGACGCCCGGCAAAGGCATAGCTGAACCGCGCGCTCAACTGCTGCAGGGTGTGCGCTCGCGCCAGCCCGCGGACCGGCGCACCGCGCGCGTGATATACTTGCCGCAGATCATCGATGCCGTGGCAATGGTCCGCATGGTCATGCGTCCAGATGACGGCATCGATATCGCTGACGCCAGCGCACAGCAGCTGTTCGCGCATGTCGGGGCTGGTGTCGATCAGGATACGGGTAGTGGCGGTTTCCACCAATGCGGATGCCCGCAGGCGGCGGTTGCGGGGGTTGGCGGGGTCACACGCGCCCCAATCATTGCCGATACGGGGCACGCCGGATGATGTGCCGCTGCCCAATATCCGCAGCTTCATGGCGTCACTTTGGTAAACAGCCGGTGAAAATTGGCGGTGGTGGCATCGGCCAGCGTCTTGACGTCAATCCCGCGCAAATTGGCAAGAAACCGGGCTGTATCAGCAACAAAGGCTGGCTCACCCGTTTTGCCACGGTGCGGCACAGGGGCGAGAAACGGGGAATCTGTCTCGATCAGCAGCCGGTCGATCGGCACCCGCGCGGCGGTGGCCTGCAAATCCCGGGCGTTCTTGAACGTCACGATGCCGGAAATCGAGATGTAGAAACCCAGCTCCAGCGCGATATCGGCAAAAGCGTCGCTGGCGGTGAAGCAATGGATGACGCCGGGATAGGCCCCCTTCCCCATTTCATCGCGCAGGATGACGGCGGTATCATCCTCGGCATCGCGGGTATGGACGATGATCGGCAGCCCGGTTTCGCGAGCGGCGGCGATGTGGGCGCGGAAGCTGGTCTGCTGCTGGTCGCGGTCGCTGTGATCGTAATAATAATCGAGCCCCGTCTCGCCGATGCCCACCACGCGGGGGTGCGCCGCTCGGTCGATTAGCTTTGCGGCGTCGATATGCGCATGGGCATCGGCCTCATGCGGGTGGATGCCCACCGTCGCCCACACATCGCCCTCGCGCTCGGCGATGCCGATCACATCGTCCCATTCGCTTTCGCGGGTGGAAATGGTGAGCATGGTACCCACGCCAGCGGCACGTGCGCGTTCCAGCACATCCTGCTGTTGTTCGGCCAAGCCCTTGTAATTCAAGTGGCAATGACTGTCGATAAAGCTCACGCGGCGACCTCAACGGGCAGCTCTAGCCGGGGGAACAACGGCACGGGTTGCGCCAGCCGAAAGCCGGACTTTGCTAGCCGAAGGTAAGACTCAGTATCGTCCAATGCCGCATAATTTCTCTCGTTCGGGCTGATACCCATCTGATCTAGCAGCTTACTTGCAGACGTCGGTATAACAGGAGCAATGCTGATCGCGAGGTCGCGAATGCAAATGTACAAGGTGGCTAACACCGCCTTCATTCGCTCAGGGTTCGTTTTGCGCAAAGCCCAAGGAGCCTGGGCGTCAATATACTGATTGCATGCGAAAACAGCATGAATCCATTCATCCAAACCGGTCGAAAGATGCAGTTGCTCAAACTCCCTCCGGACCCGTTCTCTGCACGTATCTGAGACTAGGCCGAGCAGGTCGAGGTCTTCCTGAGCATCCGCGTTGGATATCGGCAACTCGCCGTCGAGGTTTTTCGCGATGAACGAAAGCGTGCGTTGTGCCAGATTGCCGAAACTGTTCGCCAAGTCCGCATTGGCCCGCGTCACGATCGCCTCTGGCGAATAGCTGCCGTCCTGCCCGAAACTGATGTCGCGCAGCAGGAAATAGCGCAGGGCATCCACGCCGTAAGCCTCTGCCAGCGCCAGCGGATCAGCGGCATTGCCGGCCGATTTGCCCATTTTGGCCCCATCCCGCGCCAGCACAAAGCCATGCCCGAAAACCGCCTTGGGCAGCGGCAACCCGGCAGACATCAGGAACGCGGGCCAGTACACCGCATGGAACCGCACGATATCCTTGCCGATCAGGTGCAGATCGGCGGGCCAGCGCCGCGCAAATTCGCCGTCGGCATCGCCGGGATAGCCCAGCCCGGTGATATAGTTGGTCAGCGCATCTACCCACACATACATCACATGCCCCCGGCTGCCCGGCACCGGCACGCCCCAATCGAAACTGGTGCGCGATACCGACAGGTCCGACAGGCCACCCTCCACAAAGCGCATCGTTTCGTTGCGGCGGCTGTCGGGCTGGATGAAATCCGGGTTGGCGGCATAATGATCGAGCAGCGGCTGCTGGTATTTGGACAGGCGGAAAAACCATGTCTCCTCGGCCGTCCAGTCAACCGGCGTGCCCTGGGGGGACAGCTTGACGCCCCCTTCCCCCTCAACCAGTTCCTTTTCGTCGTAAAAGGCCTCATCGCGCACCGAATACCAGCCTTCATACCGATCCAGATACAGGTCGCCTGCATCGGCCATGGCCTGCCAGATTGCCTGGCTGGCGGCATAATGATCGGCATCGGTGGTGCGGATGAAGCGATCATAGCTGATGTTCAACGCATCGGCCATTTCACGGAAATAGCCTGACATTTCAGTTGCCAGCGCGCGCGTGTCCATGCCCCGGTCGCGGGCGGTTTGCACCATTTTCAGCCCGTGCTCGTCAGTCCCCGTCTGGAACCGCACATCGCGCCCCGCCTGGCGGTGAAAGCGCGCAATGGTATCGGCGGCAATCGCTTCATAGGCATGGCCGATATGCGGCCGTCCGTTGGGATAATTGATCGCGGTGGTGATGTAATAGGGTTCGGCCATGCCCCGTCCCTAGAGCATCGCTGCGCCCATTTGAAGCCTATCGCGCCGCCAGTTTCGCCACCAGTCCGGCCATTTCATACACCGTCGCCTGCTGGTCCAGCGTCAGCGCGCGGGCGCTGATGGCCAGGGCGCGGGCGCTGTCATAGGCGTCGAGCGCGGTTTTCAGGGCCTCGCCGGTGCGATCGGCGCTGGCTTCGGCGATGAAGCTCGGCACCCGATCAAGAAACGCTTCATAGCGCTGCTGCGCGGCTTTCAGCGCGAGTGCCTTGGCCAGCTTGCTGCGGTGGGCGTTGGTGCGGTCACCACCGCGCGCAATCGTCGCCATCACATCATCCAGCGCCGCCATGTCGAGCCCGGCATAGCCCAGCGCCCGCCCGGGCGACCCACCCCCGGCGCGCACCAGCGCTGCGATTTCCGCCGCGCTCGCATCGGGCAATCGGGCGCGCAGCACATCGGCCATCACGGCATCGTCCAGCGGATCGAACCGCAATCGGCGGCAGCGCGACCGGATTGTCGGCAGCAACCGGCCCGGCGAATGGCTGATCAGGATGAAGATGGTGCCCGCCGGCGGCTCCTCCAGGTTCTTCAGCAGCGCATTCGATGCGCCAGGGCGTTCCAGATCATCCACCGAATCGATCAGCACCACCCGGCGCGGCGACATGGAGGTGGTGGTCGCAAACATCGGTTGCAGCGCGCGCACCTGCGCAATGTTGATCGACCGGACGAGCTCGCCGTCGGGCTTATCCGGATCCTTGGGCAGGCGCATCAGTTCGCGGTAATCGGGGTGCGATCCGGCGGCGATCATCGCGCGCGTCCGGTCACTGTCAGGCACGTCGAACCCCGGCTGCAGCGTGCCGGGCGCGGCAGCCTCAGCCAGCATGCGCAGCGCGGCGATCCGCGCGAAACTGGCCTTGCCCACCCCCTGCGGCCCGGTGAACAGCCAGGCATGGTGCAGCGCCTCCCCGGTCATCGCGGCGCGGAGCTCTTCCTGCGCCGCTGCATTGCCCGCGGGTAATGTCATGGCAGCAGATCGGCGAGCTGGTGCATGATCGCGGCGGTGACGGCATCGGGGCTCGCGCCTGCATCGATCAACCGGCAGCGATCCGGCTCCGCATCGGCAATCCGACGAAAGGCGGTGGCGACCTGGGTGTGAAAATCATCGCCGCGTGCCGCAAACCGGTCTGCGGCGGCACCGTCCCTGCTGGCGGCGCGCGCGCGCCCCTCATCGATCGGCACCTCCAGAATCAATGTGCGATCGGGCAGCAACCCGCCGGTGCCAAAGCCGTGGATTGCCAGCACGGCGGCGTCGTCAATCCCGCCTGCTACCCCCTGATAGGCGCGGGTGCTGTCGATATAGCGATCGCAAATCACCCAATGCCCGGCCGCCAGCGCAGGCCTGATCCGCTTTTCGACATGATCGGCACGGGCAGCGGCAAACAACAATGTTTCGACATGCGCGCTCCAGCGCTTCACGTCGCCCTGCATCAGCAGCCCCCGGATCGCCTCTGCCCCCTCGGTGCCGCCGGGTTCGCGGGTGACCAGCGTGTCGATGCCGCGATCGGCCAGCGCCGCTGCCAGCCGGGCGACCTGCGTTGACTTGCCCGCCCCCTCGCCGCCCTCCAGCGAAATGAACCGACCGGGCGGGATGGCCGCGTTCACATCCCGAACAGCGACAGGAAACCGGCCCAGGCGCGCCCGAAAAAGCCTGCTTCGGCTACATCGGTTTCCGCGACCAGCGGCAGCGATTGCGGGGCCATATCGGGTGACATCACCACCAGATCGGCAATGTGCTGGCCCTTTTTGATGGGTGCCTTGATCGGCCCTTGATACACCACCCGCAGCTGCAGATCGGGCACCGCGCCGCCCGGCAGGGTCGCCGTCAGATCACGCGGCGCGACCAGGTTCACGCGGCTGGATGCGCCACCCTGCACCTCTGCCGTTTCAACCTTGCGGCCCGCCTTGACGATGGGCTTTGCCTGCCAGGCGCGAAAGCCCCAATCCATGAAGCGCACCGATTCCTCGATCCGCTGGTTGAAGCTGGTCAGCCCGGCCACCACCATCACCAAGCGCCGCCCATTTTGCTCAGCCGATCCGGTGAAGCCATATCCTGCCTCATCCGTATGGCCTGTTTTCAGCCCATCTGCGCCTGCCACGCGCCCCAGGATCGGGTCGCGATTGGCCTGGGTGATCGCCTGGCCAGACCCCATTGTCTTGCCCCAGGTGAAGTTCGGCTTGGAGTAAAACTCCTTGTACAATTTGGGGAATTTCTGGATCGTCGCGGTCGCCAGCGCGGACAGATCACGCGCGGTAACATAGGTGACGCCGCCATCGGGCCAGCCGTTGGAATTGCCGAAATGGCTGTTGCGCAGGCCAAGCTTGCGCGCCTGTTCGTTCATCCGCGACGCAAACGCCTCCTCGGTGCCCGAAATGCCTTCCGCCAGCACCACACAGGCATCATTACCGGACAGGGTGATGATGCCGTATAGCAGGTTCGCGACGCTGACATTTTCGTTCACGGACAAGAACATGGTCGATCCCGCCGCCGGCCCATGCCAACGCTTCCAGGTTTCCGGGCGCACCTGAAACGTCTGGTCCAGCTTCAGCTCGCCCCGGCTGATCATGTCGAATGCGACATAGACGGTCATGATCTTGGCCATGGATGCGGGCGGCATGCGCCGATCGGCATCCTTGGCATACAGCACTGCCCCGCTCGACAGATCCTGCATGAACGCAACGGGCGCGGGGGTATCGAATGGCGGCTTGCTCGCTTGGGCGGGGGCGGCAAAAATCGATGTCGCAAGCAGCAGGGCAAAGGCGGTTTTCTTCATGGGGGCGCTGTATTCCATCTGGTGGCCAAGATGTGGCGGATAATTTAGTCGCGGATGATGCGCGCGTCACCATAGCCGCGCTGGGCGATGTCGGCGCGGGCCTGCTCGGCGCTTGCCGGGTCCGCATAGGGGCCCAGCCGCACGCGGTAAATCCCGCCACTCGCCAGCACAGTGCCGCCAACGCTTTGGGCAAGCGCGGTAGCGCGCTCTGGTGAAGATAGGGCGGCGATCTGCACAAACAGGCCGGATCGTACCGACGATGGCGGGGTGGCGACGGTGGAGCGGCCGGGCACGGGATAGGGCGCGCCAGGGGCGGCACGCGCGGGCCTT
>JBBQDD010000020.1:0-17077 GCA_038319335.1 Sphingomonadales bacterium | reverse complement strand
CATGGCGGCGCGGCCGTACGGCGATTCCGCGACAATGCTTGGATGGGCATTGCTCGCCAATAATCGACCGGCAGAGGCGCGCGATGTACTGGAGGCGCTGAACCGCACCGCATGGTCGACAGCGCAGCAACATGTCGCGCTATCGCAAGCCTATGCCATGCTCGGCGATAGCGACCGCAGCGATGCCGCGCGGGCAGCAGCACTTGCCATCAATCCACGGGCTTTTGATCCCGCCGCACCTTTGATCTGGTTCGGGCATCACTGATGCGCAGCCGCCACATCGTCGTCTGTGTTTGTGCAATTCTGCTGTGGTTTGGGGCTGCGCAGGCGCACCTGACGCCAAATTCGGAAGTGAACATCGATTTTGGCCCGCAAGGGGCGGTTGCTGACATCATCATCCCCCAGGGCGAATACGCCTTCGCCACGGAAAATCCCGCCGCGAACACGCCGCAGGGCCTGGCGACCGCGCGATCTTATCTGCTAAAACACATCGCGGTGACGACGCCCGAAGGGGCCAGATGGACGATCCGGATCGACAAGCTGGAATTCGCGCAGATCGCCGGCCCGCCGGATCTGCACGTGGTCGCCCGGCTGATCCCGCCCGCGGGGGTGCAATCGCGCCGCCTGGTGATCGATTGGCAGGCGGTGATCGATCAGGTGCCCAATCATTTCGTCCTGTTCGTCGCCCGCAGTGATTTTTCCGCCGGAAAGCTCGGTGGGGATCGGCACGTGCTCGGCGCGCTGCAGGGCGAACGCCACCGGCTGACCATTGATCGCGGCACAGCCAGCAATTTACTGGGGTTCCGCGCCGCAGTGGCGCTTGGCATGCGTCACATTGCGGAGGGTCACGATCATCTGCTGTTCCTGATCGCCCTGTTGCTGCCAGCGCCGATGCTGGCAGCAGGCGGTATCTGGCGCGGCAGGCAGCCGACAAGCCGGGCATTATGGCAGCTTACCAAAATCGTCAGCGCTTTCACGGTTGGCCACAGCCTGACGTTGATCGGCGCTGCGGTTTTCGGCTTCACCCTGCCCGCGCAACCCGTCGAAATCGGGATCGCCTTGTCGATTCTGGTGTCAGCGGTGCATGCGTGGCGACCCATTTTCCCCGGGCGCGAGCCGATCGTGGCCGCAGGGTTTGGGCTTGTTCACGGCCTGGCCTTTGCCACGGTCGTCGCCAGATTTGGCCTGGGTGTTCAGGAAAAGGCCCTGTCCATCCTCGGCTTCAACCTGGGGATCGAGCTGGTGCAGCTGCTTGTCGTTCTGGCGGTGCTGCCATCGTTGCTGATGCTGTCGGCGACCCGGTTTTACCCCGTGTTTCGTGGTTCTGGTGCGGCGATTGCAGGGTTGGCGGCGACCGCGTGGATCATAGAACGCGTCCTTGGCCAGCCCAATCCCGTCGCGGGCGGGATGGACATGGCGCTGAGCATGGCCCCCTATGGTGTCGCGGTGTTGACGGTTGTTGCCGCCGCTGCGCTTGTGTCAGCGCACCGACGTTCACCAGGCGACAGCTCCACGACCGCATAACAACGGGGCGTGAATTCGCCAGATCGTGGCGGGATTTTCAGGATGTAGCTGGATGCCCCGTGAGGATTCGAACCTCAATTAACGGAGTCAGAGTCCGTAGTCTTACCTTTAGACGACAGGGCAGTGCCGGATGGCGAAATAGGCGGGGTGTGTGCTGCTGTCAACGTGCTGGCTCGCTTGCCGCCGTCCTGTGGCTGGGCTAGGCTTTGCGGCAAGCACGGTGGGGGCGGCTTGCTCCGGACCGCAGAACATAATGGTGAGTAACGGCCGTGGGTGATCAATCCGCCCGAGCGCCGTACCGGCAGGGCGCAGGCCCCGCCCGTCCGGCCCCTGCAAAATCAGCGCGCGCGCGCTGGCCGGAGGCTCGTCACTATGCCGCGCTCGATCTGGGCACCAACAACTGCCGGTTACTGATCGCACGGCCAGCGTCGCACGGCTTTACCGTCATCGATGCGTTCTCGCGGATCGTCCGGCTGGGTGAGGGGCTGGCGGCAACGGGGCGGTTGAGCGATGCGGCGATTGACCGCACCCTGGCGGCACTGGCGATTTGTGCGGACAAGCTGCGGCGGCGCAACGTGACGCTAGCGCGTTCTGTGGCGACAGAAGCATGCAGGCGGGCGACCAACGGTGCTGCCTTTATCGAGCGCGCCTACCGCGAAACCGGCATTGCGCTTGATATCATCACCGCGGAGGAAGAGGCGCGGCTGGCAGTGCTGGGCTGCCATGTGCTGCTCGAACCGGGGGATGACCCAGCGCTGGTGTTCGACATTGGCGGCGGATCGACCGAGCTGGTACTGATCGACACGCGCACCACCGTGCCGACGATCCTGGACTGGCACAGCGCGCCCTGGGGTGTTGTGTCGCTGACGGAAAGTGCGGGCGGCGGCGACGGGCCGGGCGGGCGCGCGGCGGCCTATGCGCGGATGCGGGGCATCGCGGCGGAGAGCTTTGCCGATTTCGCCACCCGCCTGCCGCGCGGCATCCGGCGGCCCCGGCTGCTGGGGACGAGCGGCACGGTGACGACGCTTGCCAGCGTGCATCTGGGGCTGGAACGCTATGATCGCACCGCCGTGGACGGGCTGATCGTGCCGGCCCCGGCGATGCGGCGGATCAGCGCTGATCTGGCGGGTAAATCGATTGAGGATCGGGCGCTGCTGCCGTGCATCGGCACCGAACGCGCTGATCTGGTGGTGGCGGGCTGTGCCATTCTGGAAGCAATCATGGATATCTGGCCCGCCGAGCGCCTGGGAGTGGCCGATCGCGGCATTCGCGAGGGCATTTTGCGGCTGTTGATGAACGGGAATGAGCGATGAGCAGGGGCGGATCAGGCGGCCGGGTGCGGGTGCGCACGTCGCGCGGGCGAACGCCGCAATCGAATCGCTGGCTGGAGCGTCAGTTGAACGATCCCTATGTCCGCAAGGCCAAGGCGGAAGGATATCGCAGCCGCGCCGCGTACAAGCTGATCGAGCTTGATGAGCGATTCTCGCTGTTGAAGGGGGTGAAACGCGTCATTGATCTGGGGATCGCGCCGGGCGGGTGGAGCCAGGTGGTGCGCAAGGTGTCACCCGGCGCGGCGATCGTGGGAATTGACCTGCTACCGGTCGATCCGATCGACGGCGTCATCATCCTGCAGATGGATTTTACCGATGATCGCGCGCCGGACCTGCTGATGGCCGAACTGGGCGGCGCGCCTGATCTGGTCCTGTCAGACATGGCGGCGAACACCGTTGGCCACCCCCAGACCGATCACCTGCGCACCATGGGCCTGGTCGAGATCGCGGCGGCGTTCGCCTATGACGTGCTGAGCCCCGGCGGTGCCTTTATCGCGAAGGTGCTGGCAGGCGGGGCGGACAGCGCCCTGGTGAGCGAATTGAAGCGCAATTTCACCGCGGTAAAGCACGCCAAACCCCCGGCGAGCCGAAAGGATTCATCGGAGTGGTACGTGATCGCGCAAGGGTTCAAGGGGCGTAGCCCGGCCGAAAAAGGCGAATAGCCTTAGCGGGGGGCGCAAACGGCGATGCGGTTAGCCCAATACAGCGTTTTTGCACCGAGCGCCGGGGCGTCGGCGGACGTTCCATAGTCTTTCAACTGGCGATACCGCTGAATAAGGCTGGCCCCTGTCGGGTCACGCAGCAGCGCGGCGATTGCCTGTGGCCCCTGCTCGCGCTCGATCGCCTTGGCCATCACATAGCCAAGCGCATAAAGGATCTCGTCGCCATAAAACCCCAGATCATAAATGCTGTCAAAATCCATCGCACGCGTGGCCACCGCATGTGTCGATAGCTCCAACAGAGTAACGCTCCGGCTGATCATCCCCACACTGCGGGCGACCTTTTTGCGCTCGTCAGCCGCCGGGCCAGTGCCACCCTTGGGGAGCGCCAGCACATCGCCCACCGCGCTTGCGGTGCCCTCCTGCGCCAGCGAGCCGAACAGGTCGTCGATATGCAAGGGCGCGCCAATGCGCGCGACACATTTGGTTATTGCCGCGCGGCGTGTCGGTGGTGGCGCCGCAGCGCCCTGGACCGCGTGGTAAAGTTCATGCTGCAGGATCGTGGTTGCAAGCTGGGCATCGGGGAAAAAATCGAGGTTGAGGAAAAACTGCGGATCGCCAAACGCGAATCCACCCGATGTGCCACCGACGACGAAATAGCCCGTAATCGCCGCGTCCAGCCCAGCGGGAGTATATAGCGCGATCCTGCGCTTGGCCGCCTCAGTCAGCCCCGTCGTCGGGTTTTCAAGATCGGCGATCACTATGCGCAGCTGGGCGATGTGCGGGCGCACCCGGGCGAAATCGAACTTGCTTGGGTCGGCTGCCTGATCGTCACCGTGCGCGGCGGCGACCAGTGCTGCTGCAAAACTTGCGGTATCGGCTTTGCGGCCATAGCTGATCGCCTTGCGGATCAATCCCTGATTGCCGGGCAGCGCGGCGATTTCCAGCGCCTGTGCCTTATCGAGCTTAGGGTTTTCCAGCGCGTCGAGCACTGCCTTGGCAGCGCTCGCGTCGATCGTCAGTTTCAGCTCGGTTCCCTGGGCGGAAGTGACCGCCAGCAGGCTCGCCAACAGGCCAATCACCAGTCGCAACAGCATAGCATTCCCCCGGCTCCACCAAACCGGAGTCAACTATCCAGGTGTTCCGTATGTAGTCAACGACGAGAGGCGTTACCCCTCGTAATCGCTGCCCAGATTCTGGTTACGCGGGGGTGCGGCTGCCGTCAGGCGCAGCGCCTCTGCCGATGCGGCGAGCGAGCCGATTTCATCGGGCGCGTCATCATCGTCGATCTGCACGCGCTGCAGGCTTTGCACCACAGCTTCCTGCAGATGCTTGGGCTTCACCATTTCCTCAGCGATTTCGCGGAGCGCGACGACGGGGTTCTTGTCCCGGTCCCGGTCGATCGTCAGCTCTGCCCCGCCCGAAATCTGGCGCGCGCGCTGGGCGGCGAACAGGACGAGATCGAAACGGTTTGGAATCTTGTCGACGCAATCCTCGACGGTAACGCGCGCCATACGAACGCTTCCTTCAATGTAACGGAAACGGCGCGCGTAAGGGACATGGGCGGTCGAGTCAAGAATTCGCCCGCGCGCAGCAAAATGATGTCGCTGCGAAACCGCCTTGCCGGTGCCGAGTTGACCCCGCATGGATCAGCTGCATGACTGATGTTTCCCCACCCGCCGGAACCATGGCTGACGGCCATATGGTCAGCGGCAACCGGCTGGTGATGCTGGAAAACGGGCCTCAGCGGCTCGATGCGTTGATCGCGCTGATCGATACTGCCCGGCAATCGCTTCGGGTGATCTATTATATCTATGTCGATGATGGCGCGGGTGCGCGGGTGCGGGATGCGCTGATCCGGGCGGCGCAGCGCGGCGTGGCGGTGGTGCTGATCGTCGACGGGCTGGGCAGCGAGGCGGCGGACCAGCATGATTTCTTTGGTCCGATGCGCGATGCTGGGGTGGACGTGTGCCGGTTCGTGCCGCGGTGGGGGCGGCGCTATTTGTTGCGCAACCACCAAAAGCTCGCGCTGGCTGATGGTGAGGGGGCGGATGCGCGGGCGATCATCGGCGGGTTCAATATCGAGGATGCCTATTTC
Organism: Sphingomonadales bacterium; assembly: GCA_038319335.1. Taxonomy (GTDB): domain Bacteria; phylum Pseudomonadota; class Alphaproteobacteria; order Sphingomonadales; family Sphingomonadaceae; genus Sphingomonas. Next base: position 11,465 of record JBBQDD010000020.1, on the reverse strand, counting down.
GGCACCCCCGCCGAACAGGCATGGCGTGATCTGGGGCTGGAAATCCGGGGGCCGGCGGCGCAGCGGATCACCGGATATTTCGATGCGCTGGCGCGCTGGGCCCGCAGGCCGCGCCCGCCCTTGCGCGCGCTGCGCCGTGCCTTGCAGGGGTGGAGCGAGCCTGACGGGCCGGTGCGCTGGGTGTTTGGCGGGCCAACGCGGCGATTGTCACCCTGGGCGCGCGCCATCAAGCGCGATATCCAGCAGGCACAGCGGCTTGACCTGATCACCGCCTATTTCGCGCCAAGCCCCGCGATGTTGCGGCGGCTGGACGCTGCGGGGATGCGGGGGCAGGTGCGCATCGTGCTGGCGTCGAAAAACGATCACGGCGCGGCGATCTGGGCATCGCGATTCACCTATCCCGGGCTGCTGCGCAAGCGTGTGGAGATTTACGAATATCAGCCCACCAAGCTGCACACCAAATTGTTCCTGATCGACGATATCGTCTATATCGGTTCCTCCAACTACGATGTGCGCAGCCTGTTTTTGAACCTGGAGATGATGCTGCGGATCGAGGATGCGGCGTTTGCGGCCCATGTCCGCCGCTATGTCGATGGCGAAATTGCCGGTTCGGAGCGGATTACCGCTACCGTCTTTCGCGCGCGCAACAGCTGGTGGATGCGGATCAAGCAGGCGGTGGCGTTTTTTGCGATGACGGTTCTTGATTACAACGTAACCAAAGGGCTGAACTTTGGGCCCGACAGTCGGCGCTGATCCGGCAGGGATCCGGTGGGGATCCGGCTGGCGGTTAGGCAGCATGGGGTTGCGCCGCTGCCCGAAGTGCCTAATCGGGGCACATGCACAAGCGCGTCGGCCAGATTGCGGTGATCTTCCTGTCGGTGCGCACCGATAATGATCATGCGGCCTATGCTGCTGCTGCGACCGCGATGGATGCGCTTGCCGCCGAACAGCCGGGTTATCGCGGCATGGAAAGCGTACGCGGCGATGATGGGCTGGGCATCACCGTCAGCTATTGGGCCGATGATACCGCCGCCAAAGCCTGGCGCGACAACCCCGAACACAAGGTGATCCGGGATCTGGGCCGCTCACGCTGGTATGAACGCTATGATCTGGTCGTGGCTGAAGTGACCCGCGATTATGACTGGCACCGCCCCGGTGGCCCGGCATGACCCTGCCCAAGGTAACCGACCGCGATTTTGCGCTGATGTTTCTGGTGATGCTGACGATCGCTGCCGGAAACACGGGGCTGCAATCGATCCTGCCCGCGCTTGGCCGGTCGCTGAAGGTGGCGGATAGCGGCGTTGCGGCGGCATTTTCTGTCTCCGCGCTGTTGTGGGTGATCGCCGCGCCTTATTGGGCGAAACGATCGGACCGGCATGGTCGGCGGGCGATGATTTTGCTCGGCATGGTTGGTTTTGCGGTGTCGCTGGGGCTGTGCGGGCTGTTCCTGATGGCGGGCATCAATGGCTGGATCAGCGGGACGGCGGCGTTCCTGCTATTTATCGGCGGGCGGCTGATTTACGGCACGTTCGGGTCTGCGGCCCCCCCTGCGGTGCAGGCACTGATTGCTGGCCGCACGACCCGCGGTGAGCGCACCAAGGCGCTGACCTTGCTTGGTTCGGCGTTCGGGCTCGGCACCATTCTCGGACCAGCGATCGCGCCCTATCTGATCCTGGGATGGGTTGGCAGCACCCATATCGGGCTGGCGGGGCCAGCGTTTATCTTTTCCATCTTCGGGGTGGCGATGGTGGTCACCATATACCGGATGCTGCCCGATGATCGCGGCCAGCCGATCGATCATGTCGCAGCCGTCAACGCCTATCCATCCATTGCCGGGCAAAGCAGCGGTGCCAGCATCACGGTCGCCACGACGCGTGATACCCAGCAGGTGCCGTTTGGCGACCCCCGCATCCGCAACTGGATGATCGCGGGGCTGGTGATGGGGCATGCCCAGGCGATGACCGGCCAGGCAATCGGGTTTCTGGTGATCGACCGGCTGGGGCTGGCCCCGGTCGACGCGCTGCAGCCGACAGGGCTGGTGCTGATCATGGGGGCCGGGGCTGCGTTGCTGGCGCAGTGGGGCATTATTCCTATCCTGAACGCCGATCCGCGCCGGATGATGCTGATCGGGCTGGTGGCAGCGGCAATTGGCACCGTGCTGACCGGGATGGCGACATCGCTTTACGGCATTGCCCTGTCATTTGCGCTGGCATCGCTGGGGTTTGGCTTCACCCGCCCGGCCTTTACCGCCGGGGCCTCGCTGGCGGTGGGCCCGGAAGGGCAAGGATCGGTGGCGGGCAAGGTAACATCGGTGAACGGGGCCGCGTTCGTGCTTGGGCCGTCGATTGGCGTTGGCCTGTACGAACTCTACAAGCCGCTGCCCTATCTGATCGCCGCCGTCGCGCTGGTCGTCCTGCTGGTCGGGGTATGGTTTCGCCTGCCCGCGAGCATCGAAGCCCCCGCTGGCGAGCGCTGAGCCACCGAATCGCCCCCTAAACATAAAAAAAGGCCGACCCCAAAGGGATCGGCCGTGAAAGTTTTTAGGAGAGGATGCCTGAAAGGCCTGCTCTATGTGCAGTGCAGCAGAAAATTGTGCAAGTGCGAAAAGAAAAACTGCGATTGCGAATCTTGCAATTGGTTATGGCATTGAACGCAACCGTAATGATAAGGAAATCGCCGGGCGTTTCATGATGCACCGCACCAGGAAGGGGGCCGTTTTTGCGCAGATTGCCGCCACTCACCGCGATTGAGGCGTTCGTCCAGGTCGCGCGACTAGGGTCCGTCAAGGCCGCCGCGCAAGAACTGGCATTGTCTGCGCCCGCGCTCAGCCGCCGCGTCCAGGCGCTCGAACGCTTTATCGGGCGGCCGCTGTTTGACCGGCGGCATCAGGCGATGGAGCTGAATGCCGATGGCGAACGGATGATCGCCCAGATCGCACCAGCGCTCGATATTCTGTCCGACGCGGTGGAATCGCTCACCAGCGGCGACGTGTGGCGATTGCGGCTGGGGGTGTTGCCCTTGTTTGCCACCCAGCGGTTATTCCCCAAGCTGACGAGCCTGCGGGCGCTCCACCCCGATCTGCACCTGGATATCGACACCGCTGGCCATGGCACCACGCGGCTGGGTGAGGGGCTGGATGCGGCCATTGTCCTGCAGCGCGACGTTGATCCCGCGCTGTATGCTCGCCGACTGGACCGTAATACTATTTATGTCATTGGTGCCCGCGCGATGATCGAAGGGCCGTCGCCGATTGTCGATCCAGCGCAGCTCGCCGGGCTGACCGCGCTGGTCCACCGCGACATTCCGGACACGTTCGCCACTTGGTGCAACGCCGCCGGCCTGCCTGGGCTTGAACCGCGTGCCATCGATCATTTCGATTCGGGGGCGGTGATGCTGGAAGCGGTGGCGCAGGGCCTTGGCGTCGCCTTCATGCACGCCAATCATTTCAACGATGCCCATGACCCGCGCATGATCAGGCTGTTCGATATCGAGGTGGAAAGTCCCTATAGCTATTGGTTCGTCTGCCGCCCCCGGGCGCTGCAGCAGCGCCCGGTAAAGCTGTTCCACGATTGGCTCATCGACGCCCTGGTGGCACCCGACAGCTAGTCCGCCGCCGGGTGCTCCAGTTCAGGCCTAAATTCAGCCCCCCCTAAATTCAGGCCCTTGGTGGGGGGCGAATCAGGCGGCCCGCATCGTCACGATCTTGCCGGGTGCGCGCGGAGGCTCGCCCTTGGGCAGCGAATCGATATGCTCCATGCCGTCCGTCACCTGGCCCCAAACGGTATACTGCCCGTCCAGGAACGCAGCATCGTCAAAGCAGATGAAGAACTGGCTGTTGGCGCTGTGCGGTGCGGAGGTGCGCGCCATGGAACAGGTGCCGCGGACATGCGGTTCCCGGCTGAATTCAGCCTTCAGGTCGGGCTTGTCCGATCCGCTCGTCCCCGTGCCGGTGGGGTCGCCGCCCTGCGCCATGAAGCCGGGGATGACGCGGTGAAACACAACGCCGTCGTAAAAACCGTCATTGGCCAGCGTCGCGATCCGCTCGACATGGCCGGGCGCCAGGTCGTTGCGCAGCTTGATCGTTACATCGCCGGTTTCCAGCGTCATGGTCAGCGTGTCGAATTGGTCCGCCATCGGGCATCCTTTGTTGGGGTAAAATGATGACGCGGCCCTAGCGATGCTGGCCGCTGCTGGCAAATTGATAGACGCACGGGCCAAGCCGCGCATTCGATTGGCAATCCCGGCCCATATGGGTAGAGCCAAAGGCGCACCCGCCGCCGCAAAGCAGCCCAAAGGAGGTCAATGATGAGCGAGACCGATCTGGGCCAGGCTGAACTGACGCATGAGAGCAACCAGCTCGATTCAGACGATCTGCTGAAGCCCGAATTTGTCCGCGCGGTGATGGACGCCGTCGATCAGGGCGATGCAGAGGGCGCGCGGGCGCTGGTGGAGCCGCTTCATCCCGCCGATATCGCCGATCTGTTCGAACTGGTGCCGGGCGATCAGCGCGCCGCGCTGGCCACCGCCATCACCGATCTGCTTGACGGCGATGTGTTTGCAGAAATGAACGATTATGTGCGTGAGGCGCTGATCGATGCACTCGATCCCGCGCAGATCGCCCATATCGCCGCCGAGCTCGATACCGATGATGCCGTCGCGATCATCGAGGACATGGAGGAGAGCGATCAGCGCGCGGTGCTGCGCGCGCTTGACCCAGATGATCGCGCGGCGATTGAAGAGGCGCTGTCCTACCCCGAGGAATCCGCCGGGCGACTGATGCAGCGCGAGCTGATTGCGGTGCCCGAACATTGGACGGTGGGCGATGTGCTCGATTATCTGCGCGGCAATGATGATCTGACGACCGATTTCTGGGAAATCTTTGTCGTCGATCCAGCGCACAAGCCTGTTGGCACCTGCCAGTTGTCCTGGATCATGCGTACCCCGCGCAGCGTGGCGATGGCCGATGTGATGAAGCGGGAGCAGACGCTGATCCCGGTCGATATGGACCAGGAAGAAGTCGCGCTGCGCTTTCAGAAATATGCGCTGATTTCGGCAGCGGTTACGGATGCGAACGGGCGGCTGGTGGGCATGGTAACGGTGGATGATATTGTCCACATCATCAGCCAGGAAGCGGGCGAGGATATCTTGCGCCTGTCCGGTGCGGGTGAGGGCGACATCAACGAACCCGTGTTCGAGAGCTACAAGACGCGCGTCCGCTGGCTGATCGCCAATCTGTTCACGGCGATGCTCGCATCGGGGATCATCGCGTTTTTCGAAGGCACCATTGAACGGATGGTGGCGCTGGCCACGCTGATGCCGATCGTGGCAGGCGTGGGCGGTAATGCGGGCACGCAAACAATGGCGGTTACGGTGCGCGCGATTGCGACCAACCAGCTAACCGATTCGAACACATGGCGCACGATACGTCGTGAAATCCGGGTGGCGCTGCTGAACGGGGCGACGATCGCGCTCGTGATCGGGATCGGCGTGACGCTGTTGTTTCAAAACGCCCAACTTGGCAGCGTTATTGCGGCCGCGATGATGACCAATATCCTTGTCGCTGGGCTCGCCGGGGTGCTGGTGCCCGTCACACTTGATCGGATGCGGACCGATCCGGCGGTCTCCTCGTCGATTTTTGTGACGATGACGACGGATTCGATGGGTTTCTTTGCGTTTCTGGGGCTCGCCACGCTGACTGGCCTAACGGGCTGACTTGACGCCCCGCCGGGCGCGCCGCACGCACGCCCCATCATGCCGCTTCATCTGACCAAGGTCGCTTTTGGCGCGACGAGTACCGATCACCTTGCCGAACGGCTTCTTGCCCGCGCCGCGCTGGGGCCGTTGTTCCTGACCACGCGCTATCTTCCCAAGCGGCATGCGGAGATTGCCGGGCCGGTGGGCGAGGGCGGATCGTTGTTCTGGATCATCAAGCACCAGCTGATTGCGCGTTCCCCCATTACCGGCTTTGGCGAGGCAGAGGGCGGCAAGGTGGCGATCCTGCTTGATGCAAAGCTGGTGCTCGTGCGCGCCGTGCCCAAGCGCGCGCATCAGGGCTGGCGCTATCTGGAGGGGGCGGATGCGCCCGCTGACCTGATCGGCGATGCGACCGATGTCGACCAGATGCCGCCTGCGCTGATGAGCAAGCTGGCGGCGCTGGCGCTACTGTGATCCGCAGCTGATTGGGCCGCCGCCCTGCGACTTGACGATGCAGGATGGCTTGCCGAGCACGGTAATCGCGCCCAGCCCGGTGGAGATCAGGTCAGCTGTATAGCGCGCGCTCAACCGCAGCTCGCCATTGCCCTCCGATCGGGCGACCAGATCATTGACGATCAGCGCAGTGGCGTCGACCGTGCCCGGGCCGGACAATTGGAACCGCGCCCGCCCGGCCCGTCCCGTCACGGACAGCGTGCCCGCCCCGATGACGATCGCGACAAGCTGGTCGGCCGCCACGCCCGAAACGCCCAGCGCCCCGGCCCCGTTCACGGACAGGTCAACCCGCTGGCCCACCAGCCGATCGATCGTCAGCCGACCGCCACCATTGACGGCAGCAGAACGGATCGCTGGCGTGGCAAGCGTGATGACCAGCGCGATTTTGGGCGATGGCGGCGATTCGCCTACCGCCAGCGGCCGGGCGCGGACGATCAGCGTCTGCCCCTCCACCGTCAGCGACAGCGCCTCGAGCGCGCTGGCATCCCCGGTTGCGCGCGCCGCCGGTGCCTTGCCGGTCGCAAGCCGCACCTCGAACGCGCCTTCCACCCGGATACGCTCAAAGCTGCTGATCGAATAATTGCGGTCTGCCGCGCGCACCGGTGTGGTGGCGAATGCGATCAGCGCGATTAGGATCAATCGAAAGCCCATGATCGGTGCATCGCACCGTTCCGGCCCGCCCGACAAGCCCGCCCGAGCGGTTACTTGCCGCAGGTAACGGTGCCCGATCCCATCTTGCTGGTGGTGCAGGTGGCGTTGCTGCCCATGTCGACATCGCCCGATCCCAAAATCTGGACCGTCGCTGGACCATTTACATCGGCTCGCACGCTGCCCGATCCGGCAATTGACGCATCTGCTGAGCTGGACTTCACCCCGGCGACATCAACATCGCCTGATCCGGCAATCGCGATCTTCACCTTGTCGGCGCTGCCTTTTGCGGAGATTTCGCCCGAACCGGCAATGTTGAAATCCGCCGATTTCACCTTCAGCGCGGCGATTGCGATGCTGCCGGAGCCGGCGTTTGAAGCCTCAAAACTATCGCCTTCAGCGGCGGCCACCGTCATGTCGCCCGAACCGGCGACATTGGCGCTGGTCAGGCGCGGCAAGGTGACAAAGATTTTCGCACCCTTGTAGCTGCCCCAGTTGAAGCTCGGATCAGACTTGCGGCCGATTTTCAGCGTGTCGCCGTCGCGCTCGATCTTCAGCCGGTCGAGCACCTCGCTTGGCCCCTCGGCACGGACGCTGAACTTGTCAGCAAGCGTGATCGCCACATCATCTGATCCGCGCAGCGATACGCCGGTGAAATCAGCCACCGCAAAGCTGCGCGATGCGCCGCTGCCGGTGGCCGCCACGCCTTCGGAGTCACCAAAAAAGCCTGCGCCCGAACAAGCCGACAAAGGCAGCAGGGCAGGGACAAATGCCATCAGGGTCAACAGGCGCATCGGTAATTCCTCGATTGTGTGTTGGCACAATAACACACCAAATAGCCTGCCACAATCAAAAAGGGGCGGCCGTTGCCGACCGCCCCTTTTCATATCGATCGAAACCAGCCTGATTAGACCGCTTCTTTCACCTTGTTGTGGATCGCGGCGGCCTTGCGCAGGATTTCCAGGATTTTTTCCTGCGCGGTCGGCTCGTCGACCTGCTCCATCGCTGCCAGTTCGCGCGCAAGGCGGCTGGTGGCGGCTTCGAAGATCTGGCGCTCGGAATAGCTTTGTTCGGGCTGGTCATCGGCACGAAACAGATCGCGGACCACTTCGGCAATCGACACAAGGTCGCCCGAATTGATCTTGGCTTCATATTCCTGCGCACGGCGTGACCACATGGTGCGCTTGACGCGCGGCTTGCCGGTCAGCGTGTCGAGTGCTTCCCGCAGCGTTTTGTCTGACGACAATTTGCGCATGCCGACGCTTTCGGCCTTGTTGGTGGGTACACGCAGCGTCATGCGTTCTTTTTCGAAGCGCAGCACATAAAGTTCGAGCTGCATCCCGGCGATTTCCTGCCGCTGCAGTTCAATCACACGGCCAACGCCGTGCTTGGGATAAACAACATAGTCACCGACGTCGAAGGACAGCGCCTTGGCAGCCATTCTGTTGAGCCTTTCCGTGATCGTGCCCCTTGGGTTGCGCGCTTGCGGCCTTGGCGGTCGGCGCGGCGGGGCGGTGTGTGTGATTCTCCGTAGCGGCGGAACGCATCGGTTCTGCCGTCCCACAGTGTTTAACACAGTCGTCACAAAATTACCAGCCGAGCGACATTCTCGCCGCTGGCTCGCGCCGCACGCGAATAGCCCCGGCGGGTTTTGTCGCTGATCAGGCCCCGGTCACGCGCCGATCTGGCCCCGATCAGCGGGGGGTGATCAGTCACCTTGGCCGGGTTCGGGCGAAAACAGTTCCTCGAACTTGCCTTCGCGGCCCTTGAAATCATCGGCATCGGCAGGCGCCTCGCGCTTGCGCGTGATGTTGGGCCATTCGGCGGAAAATTTCGTGTTGATCTCCAGCCACTTCTCCAGCCCGCTTTCGGTATCGGGCAGAATGGCTTCGGCCGGGCATTCTGGTTCGCACACGCCGCAATCAATGCATTCGCTGGGATTGATCACCAGCATGTTTTCGCCTTCGTAGAAGCAGTCGACCGGGCACACCTCGACACAGTCCATATATTTGCAACGGATGCAGGCGTCGGTAACGACGTAGGTCATGCGCGAATAACTCCGGTTGGCTGGTTCGCACCTGCTATGCGTGCGCCCTTTGCCCGTCAACTCTGGTGAGCAAGATCGGTGTAAAGTTGCGCCGCCTCAGGTGCCGGGCCGCGCCGTTGTGGCAGCGTGTCGATGCGTAGCACCCGCACTACGCCGCCATGCACCAGCGCGATGACTGAACCGATGCGCACCAGGGTATGCGCGCGGTCGATCCGCCGCCCGTCGAGCCGCATCATCCCCGCCTCCGCCAATGCTTGAGCCGCACTGCGCGACGGGGCCAGCCGGGCGAACCACAGGAATTTGTCGATCCGCATGCCGGGCAGGGGCTGCACGCCAGCCGCCGCGTCCTTGGCCGTGCAGCCTGGCCTCATTGCCGACCGGTCAGAGGTGCAAGGGCGGCAAAGGCATTATCCCGGGGCACGACAGCAACCTTGGCGCGCGGTGGGCGGCCCCGCCATACCCAGCGCGGGGCGCCCGCTTTTTCTCCCGTACCGGGCGATGCGGGGCGAAAGCCCAGCTGCGCCATCAGCCGGTCGATCGTGGCCGGCGCGATGCCCATCGATGTCGCCAGCGCAGTGTCAGGCGCGAACGGCGCCTTTCCAGCGCGGGCATCATGCGCGGCGCGCGCGATGCGCTCGATCAGGTCGATGCGCACGGCCTGTGCGCCGATGTCGCGAAAGCCGAAACGTGCGCCACTGCCAACCGCGCCCCGCGCCAGCACGGTCGCACCGGGCGGTGGCAGCGCAGGCATTGCCGTCGCCGATCGTGCCGCCAACAGCGCCTGCCGCCAGCGCCCCGGCTGGGGCTTCAGCAATCGCGGATCGAACAGATCAAGCGCACCAATCACCACGCCCGCCTTGCGCAGCCGTTGCCGGTCGGCACCCGTCAGCGCCTCCAGTGCCTCGCTCAGCGGCAAACGGTCAGCAAGTCCTGCGCCCTGCGCCAGCGCCGCCGCCACAACCCGCAGCGCGGGCGCGGCCTGGGGATCGCGCGTCATCGCCTCGATATGCACCATGGCGGGCACACACCGCTGCAGTTGTGCTGCCAGCCAGCCTTCCAGCCGCTGCCTGATGCGGTCGCGCAACGGCCCGTCCAGGCAGTCAAGCGCGCGGTCAATTTCGATCCGTGGGCGCGCCAGCGCTGGTCCCGGCTTTAGCTGCGCGATCACATACCCCGCCCAGGCGATGCCCGGCACATCCCCCGCCGCCAATGACAGCATCGCATCGGGCGCATCGGCAAGCGCCGCGCCTCGCCTCGTGCGCTCCCCGGTCAGGCGCTTTTCGGCCGCCGCCAGCAACAGGCGTTTGTCGCTCGCCCGTGCATCCGCCACCACCACAAAGCGAAACCCGTCCAGCCGACCGATCAGCTGATCCTCCACCAGCACCGCCCCGTCATCGCCGACGGTGACGGCCAGCGCGCTGGCATCGGCCCCTAATTGCCGCATCAGCACAGTCGTCCGCCTATCCACGAAACGCTGGGTAAGCCGGTCGTGCAGCGCATCGGACAGTCGCTGTTCCAGCGCGCGGGTGCGGTCTGCCCAGTGCGCGGGGTCCGCCATCCAGTCGGCGCGGTTGGCGATATAGGCCCAGCTGCGCGCCGCCGCGATCCGGCCTGCAATCGTCTCGACATCGCCTGCCACATTATCCAGCCGAGCAATCTCGGCGGCGAACCATTCATGCGGGATACGGCCAGTGCCTTCGGACAAATGGCCATAGACGCGCGCGACAAAGCGGGTGTGCGGATCGACGCCCAGCTTGCGAAAGTCGGGCAGGCCGCATGCCGCCCAGAAACGGTTGACCATCGCAGCTCCCCGGGTCCGCGCGCGCACACCGTCTTCCTCGGCCAGCCTTTTCAGCACCGCCAGATCCATCGATTTCGGCGCGGCGCGCAGCACCGGCGATAGCGGCTTTTGCTCCAGATCGGCGATCAGATCATCAATGCTGGCCATGTTTGGCGTGCCATTGCGCCAATATATATGTTCCAGCCTTGGGAAGCGGTGCTCCTCAATCGCCAGCACCTCCTCTGGCATAAAGGCGCCCGGGCCTTCCTCGCTCAGCGCGCCAAAGGTGCCGTCGCGCTGATGCCGCCCGGCCCGCCCGGCGATTTGCGCCATTTCCGCCACCGTCAGGCGGCGCTGCCGGTGCCCGTCAAACTTGCGGAGCGAGGCAAAGGCAACATGCGCCACATCCATGTTAAGGCCCATGCCGATCGCATCAGTGGCGACCAGATAATCGACCTCTCCCGCCTGGAACATCGTCACCTGCGCATTGCGCGTGCGCGGCGAAAGCGCCCCCATCACCACTGCCGCCCCGCCCCGCAGCCGCCGCAGCATCTCTGCCACGGCGTAGACTTCCTCGGCGGAAAACGCGACGATCACCGATCGCTTGGGCAGCCGCGAAATCTTGCGCGCGCCCGAATAGCTCAGCGTCGAAAACCGCGGTCGCGACAGGATCTCGGCACCCGGCACCAGCGCCTTGATCATCGGGCGAAGCGCCTCTGATCCCAGCACCATCGTTTCCTCACGCCCGCGCGCGCGCAGCAGTCGATCAGTAAACACATGGCC